>CAXBLH010000172.1:0-10699 GCA_963976315.1 uncultured Dyadobacter sp. | reverse complement strand
AATACCGAATCATTCAACTTTTCGACAGCTGTAATCGTCAGCCCCTGATTTGTGTTCGTTTTTTTTATTTCTTCCAATAATTCAGATAGTACCTCGTGCAAAATTTCATCTTTCATGATATCGTTAGTTTATGCTGCCTTACTTGCTTATTAATGTAAAGCAGCCGGTTTTCAGTACTGTGACTTAATTGTTTCTGGATTTTTGATAATGCAAATCCAAGATCGGAACCCTTCACTCGCATTGCTTTCTCATCGATAAAGGTTATCCCTCTCCCTATTTCTATGGAAATTCCTGCCAATCTTACTTTTTCGGCAAAATCTTCCATGTTTGAGCTTTGTTTTAAACAGGCTGCTATGGTTTCCTTTAAATTATCTTTCCGTAAATCTTGCCGGGGTAGCTTCTGAGCCTGTGCAGATAAAAAACGTTTAGGGCTTAGAACCTTTTGCAGACCAAACTCTAACTCCATTTTACGGCAGAACCCTGCTATACGCTGGTATGAATTACTATCAGAAGCAGTCTTCTTATCATAGCCTATCCTATTGGCAACAATATGAATATGGCTGTGATCGGGAGTATCACTATGTTCTACGACTAAAAATTGGTTCTTATCTATTGCGAAATGCTCAGCGCAGCGTTCGGCTACCTCAATCTTTTTCACTTTACTTATTACGTCCTCTTTGGCAAAAGAAAGAATGATATGAAAAACAGGGTTTTTCATATTAGGATTTAGTTTGCGAACATCATTGAATTGTTGAATCAATTCATTCTTTGTACCAAAACATTGGTTATAACACAAAATTTCAGCTCTAGAATTTTCATTTCCCATTTTGTTTTTTTGTTCAATTTTATTTTCCAATAAGTAGCGAATACAACCGCCAAAACTTTTTCCTGTTTTAATTTTACCAATCATTTTAAATTATTTTTAATGGTGATGGCCATTTCCTTTATCTCTGATGAGAGATAGTTAAGTTCTGCTCTTTGAATAGCGGATAACTCTTCGTCCATATTTCTCTTTCGAGCAATTTGATTCAGGTTTGCTGCCACGTGGTTAAGCATTCCTGAAAAAGCCAAAACTTCTGGATCAATTGATTTGATCCTCAATTCTACCTTTGCACTGACTCCAAGTTCTCTCAAAAATTGAGAAATGGAACAATTAGCCTTACTGGCCTTTTGTTGTATAATTCTTCTTTCTAGCTCCGTACACATAACTGCTAATTGTTGATTTTTTTTAATGGCCTTCAGAGGCCTTCCAGTTTTCTTTTTCATTTTTTTATCTTTTTAAATGCGATAGCATGCAAAAAGCCAGTTAGTTTTGACGAAGGAGAAACATAGCTGGCTCTTTACAAAACCGGCAAAAGAATGAATACAGATTATAATCTAAATCTTTGTTTTTTTTGAGTCCTAGATGTGATTTGCAGTGCATGTTCCTTTTCCTTTTCAATGAGGTAGTCATTCAGGTCTTTACATTTACCTTTATATAAATAGGCCTTATCCTGATACAAACTTTTTATAGTCAAGGCATATTTGAGGCAGCTTTTTCCAGCTTCATCATCGTCCAAGTACAAATGAATCTCTTTGTGTTTTTCCATTACGGGCCTTGCTTGTTCAAAAAGAGAAAGCGAATTCAAAACCATGAAATTTGTGGCTGACAGAGACAACTCATTCTTAAGAACCAGCCCAGATAGAAAATCAGTGAATCCTTCAAACACGGAAATAACTTCACAACTATTATCAATATACGTATAACCCTTAGGGCTACTCGATCCTTTAAACCTAGGACTTCTAAGTTCATAACCCCCATTGCTGTTTTTAAACCCAATAGCTTTAAAATTGTTATCCCCGGTTCTGTAAGAGATTTCAACACAAAACAAGCCAGCAATGGATTTAGGTATTGATCTTGACTGTAAATATTTGATCAGAATGGGATCTTGCAAAAAAGTAGCTTTAACAATACTAATACCTTGATCCTTTTCCATTTGTGGCTTAGCTTGCTGTTGAAAAGAGAAGGCCAAATCTTCACCCGCCAACCTAGTTAGTAGTTCCTTTATATCACAATTGAATACAAGGCAACCAAGATCTATCAAATCACCTCCTTTGCCCAATCCATGGTCATACCAAAGATTTAATTTTTGATTAACTTTAAATGATGGTGTTTTCTCATTTCTAAAGGGAGATAAATACCAGTGATCATTTCCGATCACTTTTGTTGTTTTATAATTCAAGTTTTGTAAGAATACTGTAATGGAAATTCTTTTGGCTTGGTCGCAAGTCATGGCAGTAGTGTTTATATGATTTTTTGTTGAATTGATGACAAAGGACTTTAATTATCTAATATTCAATCATTTATATGGTCATCATTTTGTCATCATCTAGTTTATATTTCGTCATCTAAAATAAGAAGCTTGATGAATATATGATGACATTTTTGATGATAGATAAATAACTGATTTTGAGTATATTATATTAAATCTCATCAAATCATCAGTATTAATGTATGTCGTTTAATTCGTTTATCTGAGATTTAGCAAGAATATAATATCTTCCTTTACCGGATTGCTCAAATAGGCTTCCATCATTCAGGTACCTATATTGTGTATATGACAATGAATTTCTGACGGGTTCTAGTTTCCATGTATTTTGTAGCACACGCTTAATCTGTACAACGTCTTTATTTCGAACACCTTTTTTAATTAACCAGTCCTGCATATCACCCACGCAAAATCTAATTTCCTCCAAATCTTTGTCGTCAATAATAGATTGCAAAATGGTAGCCATCTCTATTTCCAACTTATTGCGGTTCTGATTTAGCAAACGTTTCAAGGCTGGCGTTGCAATTTGATCTGGGCGGAACCACATGCGGCTTTCCTTTTTAGTGGAATAATCCCTTTTCAACAGGAAGTCAATAAAATATGGAATTTCCAACCTTAATTCATTTATCAAGTTATTGTTATCATTTTTAAGCACAGGTATTTTTCTTAACCAATACCTGGTCTCACTTGGCTCTGCAATAATAAAATGATCTTCATTGTTGCTACATAGAATAAACTTACCAAAGAACTCAATCTCTTGACGATCAAAACCTTTGGCCTCTGCTTTGTAAAATTTAGCCGTGCTAAGATTTTTTATCCTCTCAGAATCCTCTTTTCTGTCCAGAAATGTTTCATCCACCCCTATGACCAACTTTTGTGTCCATTCAATGTTGAAATTACTTCGGAAGTCTTCATTGGTATTGATAGTCATATTATCTCCAAATATAGATTTCACAAAATGAAGAAATGACGTTTTACCTGTCGACCTTTCTGTACTCACCAAGCATAAAATTGGAAGTATTTGGGTAGGGTGTTCAAGCAGAATTTTAAAATAGTCATAGCCCAGATCAATTTGATCTCCGAAGATATGATCCAAGAATTGGAATACTTTTCTTGGCTCTCCTGTCCTAGGGGTGTGATGAAACGGTTGGTATCTATTAAAAAAACCTCCTAACTTTTGCTGGTAATTCAAATGATTAGGAACGAAACAAAACCCGTCATAACAGTCTACTAAATCTTTCAAAGCATCTCTGCCATGATCGATTCTAATACATTCAGCAGACCAGGGAATGAGTGTTGTTATGAAATCACCAGATGCCAGTGGCTTTTTGACTCGCTTGAAATAGGAAGTACCTATTCGAAGATATGGTTTTTCGTTTTTCATAGCTTACAAATTAGGTTGTCCACCCTTTTCAATCCATTCCAGAAGTCTTTTCTTAGAGAATAGCAACTTTCCTTCCACCTTTATGAAAGGAATCTTTTTTCTTTTCACCAGCCCATAAACAGAAGTCTCTTTGTAGTTAATAAATTTTGCAGCCGCTTTTGTATCGAGTAGCGTATCATCATTTGCATCGCTGGATTGTGGCGCTTGATTTAGGAGTACTTTTCTTAAAGATGATGAGATCAGGTCATCTAATTGCTGACCTGATAGTGAGATTAATACCGTGGTTTCCATTACCTGTTATGTTTGATTGTGAAGCAAAGGAAAACGGTAAAAACTGACGAAATAGACTTTTCGTCAGCCTATATCGGGTATTTCGTCAGGATATTTAAAGTTTCTTTAATGTAGGGGAAGTTTGCATCGTCGTACTTTTGCAGTTTTCCTTTTAGCGCCTTAAAGCTTCTACCTAAATTCTTACCTTCTGAATTCGATTCATGCTTAGAAAAACAATTTATGAACATATTTGCCGCAAATTTTTCATAAAAAATACCAGTTCTTTTTTTGTCGCCAGATTTTTCAATTCTTTTCTTAGTTGCATACAGTAAACCGCCAATCGAAACTTTCCAAGACGGATCAAACTTATGACAGACTTTAATCTCTGAATCAAAACCGTCTAATTGTTTTTGCAGTAATGGATGATCGAACATTTCACTTAGAAGGATATCGATGTCTTCCCGACTGATTTCAATGGTCTCGACTTGTAAAGATTTACACTTTGGGATTTCAATGATTGAACCCCAAATTTTTTTAAGTTCTTCCACCGGAAATGTTATCGGGATTTTCATATTTTCCTCTGCAACTACATTTGTTGAAAACTCATGCTGCACTTTTGATGCATTGATATGGGACGGATCGGTGGACTCATTTGGTATGTTAGTCGAAGTAAGTTCTTTGTTTTCCGAAACTCGCAGAATAGAACTTACCTCGTATCCTTCAACCTTTATTTCATTTAAAGCTTGGAGGTGGGTGAGTTCTGCAAATGCTTTAAAATATGCTGCCTGAATGAATCCAATGCAATAGATAACCCTTGGAATGGCGAATCCTTCAAAATATGATAGTTCTTTACAGTACCTACAAAACTCACTAAGTTTAAGAATTTTTTGATCTAGGGGAAGATTAGAAAACTCCTCTCCTAATTGAGTTAAAATAGACAATTTAATGGAATCTGCATACCCTTTATAAAATGTACCTTTTAATGTACTTCTATAATCCTCAGTAATTAAGCGAACATTATTGTCAGCAATTTTGGTGTGGATATCAAAAATCTTATTGATGTGAGGTTCAGAACAATAAAATTTCTGCTCTTCAAATTCATGGGCCTCAAAAATACCAATCGGCTGATCTATTGTAGCTCTTTCATAGAAACGCTCGACGTCCATTTCTGAGAAGCCATGATCTGGTGTATTCTTATATAAACTTAGATAAGGATAACGTGCATGGTCATCATTGATAATTGTTCCTCTTACACAGTTTACACCTTCTAAATGTGCAAAGTAAAATTTTGTAGGATATTTATAGTACATGGTTATATACTTGTATTTATAAGATCGTCCAATACCGGATCACCAATATCTTCCAAATAAATGTCAGTTGTTTTTAAACTATCATGCCCGAGCGATCTGCCAATATTCTCTTTGGACATGCCGTTTCGACGTAAAGCCGTAGCATAAGAATGACGAGCAACATAGGTTGTTAATGTCTTACCTATACCAAGAGATACGCCCAATTCTTTTATTTGCTTGTTAACACGTGTAAGGATTTTCTTTTTTCTATCTCTTATAGACTGAATTGTTGCATGCCTCTTATATAAAATAGGGAAAATGTATCCGGCATCGCTGTTACCTTCCATATTCCTATAATACTCCAGAATTGCAATTGCTTTTGGGTGTAGACCAAATCGGAATTCTTCTTTCGTTTTAGTGCGCCGATAATACAATTCATTATCCAGAATATTACTCCACTTTAAACTTGCTAAATCAGTAAAGTTTAACCCGCGACAATAAAAGCTGAATAGAAAATAATTTCTGGAATTAATTAAAGTATCATTTTCCATATCAACAATTGCTGATTCAATCAATGCAATCTGATCTTTGGAAATAGCTCTTTTCTTCGTTCTGGGCTTATTATACTTAGTAAAAGGGAAATCCTTAAAGGGATAATTGCTTTCGGAACATTTCTTATCCCTCATTGCATTTTTCCAAAAAGTTCGGAAAGTTCTAAAATAAACGCTTCGTGTAGTGATGGCGCAACCCCTGTCAATAAGGTGATCCTCATATTTTAGAAGAAAAGACAAATTGATTGATGTCATATCTTTGTCCTTTTCTTTCATGTAGGTTTTTAAACTGTTCAATGTAGCTTTAAACGTATCAGCATAACCGATCCTATCCTGTTCCTTCAAAGACTTAATTTGATCTTCAAATAATTTAAATAGTTTTATACTTTCAGGTTCCGAGTTGCCACCGGTAAGCTTACGCACTATTTCTTTAATTTGATCAAAACCTGGTCTTAAACCCTTTTTCCCCTCGGATAGGACGAAAAAATCAATTTCTGAATTAATCATTCGAAGTAACAAATTGATTTCCTTATGTTTAGGGTGGCTTTTTGCAACTGATTGTTCCTTACTTTGCCATTGTTCCTTTGTACTATGCTTTTTGGTGCTTACCAATTGATTTTTACGATCAATTATGACCTGAAGCATGATTGGAAACTCAGTGGTATTTAAGGTACTTTGAGTTCTTAGGATAAACTTTGTAGATAGTGCCATTCTAAATTTAGTCGAACATTAGTCGAACATTTCCTGTCTAAGTGTACATAAGCAAACTTAACAAAAATAATTAAATATCTAATTACTAGATAGATAGAAAAATTAATGTGACAGTAAATTATTCAATAAAGTCGTAATTTACTGCATGGGGTGCAAGAGGTCGCAGGTTCAAATCCTGTCATCCCGACTAGTTAGTTTTAAAGGTTGTCTGAAATAGGCAGCCTTTTTTCATTACAAAGTTGCTGGTAGCGTGTCCCGCCACGGCGGGAAGGTCGCAGGACTGGGCGTCCCCGACTGGGCGTCCCCGTTCAAATCCTGTCATACTGATATTGAATATCAGGAACTTACAAATTATTTTGTAGGTGTCTTTTTTGTGTGTGACGTGCATGGACAATAACTACACGATGAAAGTTCGTTATGGAGGGGAATGTAGTTTTCTACCATTAGCTGAGAGCAAGGGTGTCCATCGCAAGGTAGAAAAGTACGCCTGCCCGACCAAAGGAAGCTTAAAGCAAATTCCCGACCCGAGAAACACGAATACAATTAGGCATATTCAACGTGGACGAGTCTGCCGAACAAGATAAAATCCAAAAGCTACACGGACGTTGAGGTGTAAATTGTGCGGGTACATGAAATAAAAGTTATTAGTCTTACCACGGGAAGTCTCATGGACATGTTTAAACTTCTTTTTCTTACCATCAGCATGCAATCTGTTCAATAATACAACTTATCGCCACCAGATCTAACTCCTTTCATTTGAATATGTGATGGATGCGCTTAGCCACTGCCGGACGTGGAACTGCAATTGTTTTAGCCCAAAAAAAGAGGCTGTCTCAAAAGAGAACTGACAAAATAAAATTTTGCTTGTTAAAACCTCCCGGCAGCGGCCGACTTTTAGCTCTTCTCCAGCAAGGAGAAAGCCGCGACGGCGGACCGTTTGGGATGAGGTGTTTTGCAGAATTAAATTTGGTGTTAATTTTTTTTGATACAGCCTCTTAGTTTTATTTGCTATAATTATTACTGAATTTGTAACACCATATAATAACTATACATGTATAGTGTACACGTTATACATATATACGGTCTATATTACATTGAAGCAAGCTGCTGAAGCTATTGGTTTATCGGAAACAACTATCCGAAGATTTTGCAAAAAGAAGGAGAGTAAACCCTTTATTAAGCTAGTAAAGGCTAACAATGGGTATGCATATACCTTTCAATCAAATTACCGGTTTGATAAATATCCACCTGCAAAAACACCCCAAAAAGAAGACTATACAAGTATAGATAATCATGCGCAGGGTCAGCCTATACATGACTATGCAGCTGTTTGGGAGGCGAAGAAGGAAACTATTAAGATTTTGAAAGATCTACTAGCCTATTTGAAGGAAGAAAACATAAATTTGAGAGAGGAGAATAGGGATCTTAAACTCTTACCGGCACACTATGAAAGTTTGAAGCAAGAAAAGCAAGAGAGAATATCCTTTTGGAAGCGAGTGTTTGGGTGATAAGTTGCTGGAATTTAGGAAAGTGTTGTAATCATCTGGTTTAGAATGTATATATTGGTGTACCAAAATATGTACACATGTCAATAATAGAAACAACTCGTAGACAATTCAGAGAGCGTCAAAAGGATTTTTTCGATCTAGCTGATAAAGGGGAGAAGGTGGTAATCCGGAGAGGTCGTAAACAAACATATGTGCTTACTCCTGTTTCAGAGGATGATTTGTACTTTACTCCTGAAATGGTTCAACGTATCAAAGACTCCCAACAGGAGATCAGGGAAGGGAAATGTACGGTGTTAAAAAACAAATCAGAACTTGACGCATTTTTTGATAGCCTGTGATCTTATACCATCATGTTATCGGATAAAGCCAAAGAAGATTTACAGTATCTAAAACGACCCGAACCGACTGCGTATAAAAAAGCAAGGCTATTAATAGAAGAGCTATCGGAACACCCAAAAACAGGCCGTGGGAAACCGCAGCTTAAAATCATAATCTTGCAGGGTTATATGCCAGAAAGATCACAGTTAAGCACCGACTATTATATTCGGTAAATGATCAAACTGTAACCGTTTACATTCTTTCCTCCAAAGGACATTACGGCGATAAGTAATACAAAATGCTTTCTGTTAGAGTCCGTATCTAGGTTATATTTTTATAAGTAAAAACGTTGCCAAGCTCAAAAAGACGGAATCGAAATTCTACCTCATCAATATCAGTCCTTCCGGAAAGGAGCTTGATTATATTGGCAACGATCCGTAGAAACTGAAAGCTTACGCTCGAGAAGTGATGAAAGCATATGCTGAAAACTTCAATAAAGGATCGTTCTATGGCAAACGCTTCCCATGTTATTACGAAAGCTCTCTACTAATGGATAATAACCATCGAGCTCCTTGGTGAGCGGATTTACTCTGGCGACTGACTTGAAATACCTCCGACAAAGGTACTGGTAACCAAACCACTAAGTCAACTCCCCTGAGTACTACAAATCAATTTCCAAAAATTATAAAGTGCCATTGTTGAACCCCACAAGGCTTTGTACTTTTCAATTATCATCTACTTTGATGAAAATACCTTCAAATTCATCGAAATTAATTTTTTAGCGCCTCGTTTTTACACTGTTTGCGCAATGTGGCTTGACCACTGCCGGGCGTGGAACAGCAATTATTTTAGCCCAAAAAAAGCCTGCCGAAAATAGTTTCCGGCAGGCTTTTGAAATTATTGAAAGAAGGTGGCCTATTCCTTAACTACCTTCATAACTCCGGTCATTAAACGCCAGTGGCCTGGGAACGTACATACGTACGGGTAGTCGCCGGGTATCTCTGGTACCACAAACCGTAAACGGAATGTTTGATGTGGATTTACCAAGGGGGATGCTGCGATCACTTGCGGGATATTTGGGACGTAGTTTTTCTCTGCTCCGTCCTTTTCGGTAATCATTTTATCAGCTGCAGCACCTATTATCTGCATCGACTTCGGTTTTCCTATTACCATATTATGTTGCATGGCATCTGGGTTTTCAAATACGATTTCAACCGTTTTTCCGGCTATCGCTGTGAACTCGGTGATATCAAATTTCAATGCCTCAGGAATTGCTTTGATATGTACAATCTGAATATTCGGGTCTACCTCCACCGTTTCTTTGATACCAAAAGACTCCATCAATAGGGCGAATTTTTGGGTCAAATCATTCGGAATAGTGTTCTTTGCTGATACCATCCAAGCGCGGTTTGCTTCGGACGTGGTTTCTTTTCTTTTTGGGTTCCAAGAGTTTAGCATACCTCTTAAAACCGCTACTTTGGCTTGGTTATCCAAGGATTCTGTTTTTTTAAGTAATGCCAAAATATTTTCCCCGCTCGCATAAGAAGTATACCCGCGTATAGCACGTTCCAGTGCAAAGTCCGACAATTGATCCAGCATTTTTATTTCAAATGTTTTACTGAATGCATTGTTTTTAATATCGTCTTTTTCAGGGACTACATTCTCTACGTCAATATTCGCTGAAACGGTAATGGATCCGGCTTCATCGGAAGAGAAACCAAATGTACTTCTCCATGGACCATTATTCCCTTCGGTAAGTTGGATGGTTTCGCCAGGCGCGATCCCCTTGTTCAGGTTTTTACTAATATAATTGGTATTAATAGAACGGCTTCTAATATTTACATTGACCACTGGGATCACGTCTTTTTCAACCGCTACACTACCTTGGTTGGTGATTTCTATCACTACTCGGGCATATTCCCTAATAAATGGTGCACTTGGTTCAATCCTGATATTGGTAATTGCCAACTCAGCCGAACCTTGTACCGTTATTTTATTGGGGGTATGCATGGTATGATTCATAGCAGAATGATCCATGGCTGCACTTTCATTATTATATACATGGGCAGTAGCACTCGATTGCGCTATTCTTTTAGCCAAATATTGTTCTCTCAGTACACCATCGTGCGCATTTAGAATAGCAGCAAAAGCATCGGGCATCCAACGATCCTGAGCATCTGGATAGGAATCCAACAATGCCAAAACAGCGTTTCCAATTTCGTGGGTCATGGGAATGTCGATAAAAGCCAAAAGCGTATTCAAAACTACTAAGGGTTCTTGGTCATGTAAGGCATCAACTGCCAAAAGTGTTTTTCCAGAATCGGCAGTTCTTGGTAAGACCCGTACAGCGGTTTTACGA
>CAXBLH010000171.1:0-10718 GCA_963976315.1 uncultured Dyadobacter sp. | reverse complement strand
TTTGTTTTCGGCATCAAACAATTGTGCTTTGGATCGGCCGATATTGAATATTTGCCCTCCAGGTCCCACTCCTCCGGACATTCTTCCCAGCACAAAATACATGATGAGTATGACCACTATGAAAAAGCCCCAAGTTCCTAAGAAGCTGGTCCAGTCGTTTCTGGTATCCACTACAAAGGTAACTTTGTCATCGTCAGGCACTCCTTCCTGCATTTTGTCCAAATCCTTTTTAAATGTTTCAGCGGACGTGACTTGAAACTGGTAGTGGGAAGGAGTTTCACCACCGAAGTAGGTATTTTCCTTAGAAATAACTTTGTATTTATCTAGTTTCAAAGCCTCTGGTTTAAGGCTTATTTCAACGGTTTTATCGTTTACGATCGTTACACGGTCTACCTCCTTATCGGTTACCATTTTTTCAAACCGTTTTTGGGTGGTTTCCCTTACGGTGGAGGTTCGACTAAGATAGGTAATACCTAATATGGTTGCGATTAGAGCTGCAATTATCCATCCTTGGTATCCCTTTTGGGGATTTTTGGGATTTAGCGGCCCTCTTTTGTTATCGTTTTCAGACATTCTTTAAGTAATAAATTTAAGAGGAATTATAATAAACAACGTTGGTTTACATGCTTATGTTCACATCTCACCAAGATTTATGCTACCGAATCTTCCAGTAGGGTTACTTCTGCATCACCCCATAGCTCCTCTATGTCGTAATGTGCACGTCGTTCTTTGTTGAATATATGGGCAACTACGTCTATATAGTCTATTAAAATCCATTCGCCATTGGCCTTGCCTTCTTTTTGCCAAGGATCGGTTTGTGAATTTTTATAAACTTCTTCTTCAACGGCATTGGCCAAAGCATCTATTTGCGTATCTGAATTACCCGAGCAAATTACAAAAAAGTCGGTGAATGAATTTTTAACCTTACGAAGGTCCATTATTTTGATATCTATGCCCTTTTTCTCGGACATTCCCTTTGCGACTAATTCAGAGAGATCTTTTGAAGATAGTTCTTTATTTTTGCGTTGTTTCATGCGTGATTGATTCCCATTTCTATAAACTCTAAAGTAAGACAAAAAAATTGTACAACCCTATATCTAAATCAATAATTATTGGTAAAAAAGTTGTTTATCTGCCAAGTTGTCATTCTACCAACGCCATAGCGGCTGAATTAGTGCGTAACGCCGTATTTGAAAATGGGACTGTTGTCATCACCAACGAGCAAACCCAAGGTCGTGGACAGCGAGGGACTACCTGGGTTTCGGGAAGTGGACTCAACTTAACTTTCTCCATAATACTAAGACCGGTGGACTTAAGTGTTGCTGATCAGTTTATAATAAGTCAAACCGTGGCAATCGCAGTGGTGAAATATTTACAGGGTTACGGACAGGTTGCAAGCATAAAATGGCCCAATGATATTTACGTTGGAGACAAAAAGATTTGTGGTACTTTAATTGAAAATAGTATTCAGGGGACTAAGATCTCTACCAGTGTTATTGGTATTGGATTAAATATTAATCAATTAAATTTTGATCAATTCAGGGGTACATCACTCGCTTTGGCTTTAAATCATGGTTTGAATCTACCCGACGAGTTTTCCGGTTTAGTGGGTTTGTTGGATCATTATTTTGACCTTTTATTTAATGGGGAGCATGAATTAATTCGAACCATGTATCTGGATAGTTTGCTCGGTCTGGGTGTATTAAAACAGTTTCGAATGGGGACGGAAATAGTATATGGTACCATTACAGGTATTTCCAAGTGGGGTAGGCTCTGTTTTCGGCCTCATAACCACTTGGAAATTAAAGAGTTTGATATTAAAGAAATTGAATGGATATGGGAGGATTAACCCCATTTTCCTAGTACTGCCATCGTAGCCGAACAAATAGCTAATCCCAAGGATTCTCTTGCTAATTCAATATTTAAACTTCTCATTTGGGTCTCTCCCCAGAACACTCCTTCAAACTCTGGTGGCCATTGAAGTATTGCTGCTATGATGTAACCTGCCGCCAGAACATAAAATATCCAGCTGGGCCATAGCTCACGCAGGCTCATGTAGCAAGCAAGTCCTGCGATACTGTAGGTGAATATCCATACGGCGGAGTCTGGATCATTGTATTGAAAGTATGCGAATAGAATAAAAAGTAATCCAAAGAATATTTTGAATATTTTCATGCTGTTTTAAATTAGTGGTTATTGATATTACAGGTCTTAAAAGTACTAATAGTCTACCTTATAACGCATCTATCCTGATTTTTGTCATTATAATTTTATTAAATTCTAGGTTACTGATTAGACCTTTTTACGATGGGTTTGGTAGATAGACTTTTGTAATCAAAAAACGGAAACGCACAGTCTGCTGGAAAACCCTTTTTAGGAAGATTTCGACCGCTGAAAACCGATTATATTACTAATCAACTCGTGAAAGGATCTATCCTAACTATTACTAATGGCTAGGCCTGATCCACCTGATTACGAAGGAAAAATATACTAGGAACCATCATCCAAAGTAGAATGGGTAGCGGTACTCATACTGGAATTCTATTAATTTTTAAATAGGTTCTAAAAAGCACGTGAAATATTTTTGGTGTTTGTTTTAGCGGCAAACTGGTCCAACGATTCAGGTAGTTAAGAACACAATGATACCTAGTCTAAGCTTAAAGCTTGTATTAATCCAGCTACACTTTCCCTTTATGTCGGCTTTTTTGGCACCAATAACCCGAATAATTTCGAGTTTATGATCTGATGAAACGGCTTTTAATGATTTTTTGAGGATAATTAGTCGGATTTTTTACTATCAAATTACTTTTTATTCCACTAATAGTTCGCGCTCGAATTCAGAATAATTTTAATTGTTGTAATCAGCTTCAAATTTTTGTTTGTAGTTTTTATTTGTATTTTTGGTAGGTATATGATTTTTATAATAAATAGTTGACCAAAAATCATACATTATTCTAATAGTCAAGCTGGATATATAATGCAAGACACTTTTATTAGCAAAGCAGATTTATTATATCACCTTGAAAAAGGTGATGAGGATGCCTTTCAGGAAATTTATGAGCATTACTGGCTTAAGCTTTATAGAATGGCTGTATCCAAAGTAAAGTGTCAGGAAAATGCAAAAGAGTTGGTGCAAGATGTTTTTATGGATTTGTGGAATCGTCGGGGAGAGGTACATATAGACGATCTGGACAGGTACCTTTTCCGTGCTGTAAAATATGGTGCATTAAAATTAATTCGGAAGGAAATAGTGAGACGACAATACCAGGAATCATATATTGAAACAGCCTCAGAGCTTAGTCATACTACCGAAAATATTTTAGCCTTTGACGAGTTGAGTAATGCAATTAATAATGGAATTGAAAGGCTCCCAGAAAAGGTTAGAGAGATATTTAGGCTCAACCGCATCCAGCATTTGTCTGCTCGGGAAATTTCTGAGTTATTAAAAATACCTGAACGTACCGTGGAGTACCACCTTGCACTGGCCCTACGTCTCATGCGAGGCTATTTAAAGGACTTCTTGATTTTTTATCTAGTATTATATTCACTGTAATACAGTCTTTCGTTTATTAGTAATATTTCAATATTATCATCTCTAAATTGGATGTTTTGTATAAACATTCGAATAATTAGTTGTTTTCTTTGCGGTGAATATGCACTTGAAGGTACTTCTTAATATAAAGAGGGACAGTTTTGTCGTAACAAGTGTATGGAGAATAAGAAAGAATTTTTAAAATTGCTGGATCTATACCTGAATGATCAGTTGACTGAGAAGGAAAGGGAAATGATGGATATTTGGTTTGATACTATTCAACAGGAGCCAGAAGAAGGTCAATTTGTATTCAGCGAAGAGGAGATAAAAATCCAGATGTGGGAGGAACTTGCATCTCGCAGGCACCAGCCACTTCAAGTAAATATAGATAGGTCTAATCGTAGATGGTGGCAATTTAGGTATTTTCATGTTGCAGCGGCGGTGGTTTTGTTTTTACTAAGCTTTATTATTTACCGTTCGCTAGAACAGAAGAACGCTGAGCTATTTGGGATACCAAATACGGAAATGGCAGGCATGGTCAAAAAATCCAATAGCTCTAAAATTGCCCAAAATTTCTACCTTTCAGATGGAAGTCAAATTACACTTGATCCGGGGGCTGTTTTATACTATCCCTTGAAATTTGAAAAAGACCAACGAGTTGTATTTCTGGAAGGCAATGGTTTTTTTGATATTACAAAGAATCCTGACAAACCTTTTCTAGTATATACCGATGCTATACTCACCAAAGTACTAGGCACTAGTTTCAGAATAGTAAGTGATAATGCACGTGGCATAATAGAAGTCTCGGTGGCAACGGGTAAAGTTTTAGTAGATAAAGTGGCAAATGGAAATAGAAGTAATACCTTAAAAAGCGGTTCAGGAGTAGTTTTGACGCCTAACAGAAAAGTTACTTATCAAAAAGAAAATGAAAAGTATATTGTGGGCTTAGTAGAAAAACCACGAATCATTGATAAGAATGATGAACATCAAAAGCCCGAAACGTTTATTTTTAGCAGGGCGCCGCTTTCTTTGGTACTTGTTAAATTAGAGAAGGCCTATGGAGTTCCGTTGTTAGTCAATAATGAAAATTTAAAAAACTGCTTGCTCACGGCGGACCTTTCCAAGGATGATCTGTTTGGCAAACTGGAAATAATTTGTGCAGCGCTCAACGCCAAATTCGAATTAAAAGAGGATAAGATACTCATAGTAGGCGAAGGCTGTCATCTAAACAAATAATTTTTGAATTTAAATCTAAACCCCATGTAAACAGAATATGTACCAATTATAGGCCAAAAGAAAAAGCCGAAGATGCTGAAACATTCTCCGGCTTGCTCCCACCAGTTGATACTCCAATATCAATAGTTCATTCAAAAAATGAAGCAGGGAGCTTTGTGTTAAATCTTCTCAGGATCCAACAACAGTAAAACAATGAAAAAACGAAGACAATTCATAGCAAAATTTGCTACGGTGATGAAAATATCATTTCTACAGATGCTCTTAGCGGTCGTTGCATCGGCATACACTTACGGAAATGTGGTGAGTGCCCAGGAGCTACTTTTACAAAAAGTAAGTATTAAAGCAGAACGGAAGGAGATTCGTGCAATTCTCACGGAGCTGGAATCTCTGGCAAAGGTGAGTTTCGTATACAGTGATCAGTTAGTCCCGGTTGAACGGAAGGTGACCTTGGCTGCTATAGACAAAACGTTGTCAGAGGTTCTTGATGAACTGTTTCTACCCAATAGCATATCTTATAGAATTGTAAGAAATAGAATAGTGCTAAAATGGGAACAACGAAAGTTACTAATGCTCCCACCAGAGGCTATACTCGCTCCGGATGTAAACCCAAGAACGATAAATATCCGTGGAAAAGTTATAGACGAAAAGAGAATAGGACTGCCAGGGGTGAGCATTGTGGAACAGGGGACCCAGAATGGAACCACTACCAATACAGAAGGCGAATTTACAATAGATGTTGTCAATAAAGAGGCTATTCTTATTTTTAGTTTTATTGGTTACAAAACACAGGAAGTAAAAATTGGTAACAAAAACTTTCTGGATATAGCCATGGAAGTTTCAGAAAGTGCATTAAAGGAAGTGGTAGTAGTAGGATACGGCACACAAAAACGGCAGGATATTGTAGGCTCGATTTCAACAATTTCAGGTAGCGAGCTCAATAAAGTACCTACCACATCCGTAGCCGAGGCCATGCAGGGTATGGCCAGCGGACTGTTTGTGAGTAATAGTAGCGGCCACCCTGGGAGCACACCGGAAATAAAAATACGAGGTAAAAACTCCATTAATTTGAGTACCAGCCCGTTGTGGATCATTGATGGTGTGCCTCTGCAAACAGGGTCCCAGGATCTGACGGTTGGCGGAGTTAAACCGGTCTCGCCAATTGCGATGTTGAATCCGAATGATATTGAGTCGATAGAGGTATTAAAAGATGCTTCAGCAACAGCCATTTATGGAAACAGGGGGTCAAATGGGGTAATTATCGTGACTACGAAATCCAACAAAGGAAAACAGACGGACATCAGCCTTAATTACGACGGAGGAGTGTCAAGGTTGGCCTTTAAGCAAAGTGACTATTATGTCGATTCCAAAACCTGGTGGCAGCTCATTGATAAGTCATGGGCCAATGCTGGTAATACCACTATGCTTCAGCCAAAGTCATTGACAGATATTGCATTTTTGGACGAAAAACCAAATATGAGCCGGGAAGAAGCTTTGGCGACTAACACGGATAACCTGAAAGCCATGACACAGGAGTCTAGGTTTCACCAATTTGGCTTTACAGCCAGAAAGGGATTTGAAACAGGGGGGGTTCTATTTACACTCAATTACCGTGATGAGAAAGGCATGCTCCGCAACAACGATTTGAAACGATTGACTACACGTTTCAATTTTAATTTTACACCCATCAAATCGGTATCCATGGGTATTAATACAAATTTCCTGTATTTAAAAAATGAAGGGGTATCTGCCGCTGAAGGTAAGGGAGGTGCTGGCTGGGGTAACTTACCTGCGATGCTACCTTGGTATAAATTAAAGGATCCCAATTCACAAACCGGTTATTGGGCTGTTAATTCAGGGTTTAATGCGTTGGCATTTTCAGATAAAGATTTGATCCGCAATGGAACAGACCAATACCGTACGATAAGTAATGCATTTTTGCAATGGCAAACTCCTTTGAAAGGGCTAAACATTCGAAGCGAAGTAGGTATTGACTTGCTTATCAACAATAGCAGTCACTGGCGGTCTGTTTTTCTGGATGCTAATGCCCCTTTTCAGAATCAAGGAGCAGAGCGCTCCATTACGCAGCATGTACTCAATTATAACTCATACCTCACCTATGATAAAACCTTAGGCAAACACAATATCAATATTACAACGGGTGCTGAAGCAACCCGATCCTCTTCCTATACGCGCCAGGTGGAGGGTTCTCAGATATACAGTATTTACCCTGAGTTAAGAAACCCGCTTCTCATTACCAACGGCGACGGCTTTATGGGTGGTGAGCAATACCTGATGGGGATGTTTGGCAGGGTCAATTATAAATGGAATGACAAGTATATTCTAAACGCAAGCATTCGTCGTGACGGAAATTCAGCTTTAAGCAATGACAATCGCTGGGCTACCTTTAAAGCTATTGGAGCCGGCTGGATTATGAGCGATGAGAAGTTTTTTGATATCCCTGCTCTTAACCTCTTGAAAATCAGAGGGAGTTACGGTCAAACGGGGAATACCTCGCTGAGTGTTGAAATGACACAGTTGACTTGGGGGCTTTCAGGTAGTAGATATGGCGGTGGATATTTGCCCGGTGGAACCACAATCGGCCCCATAGGAAGTACTGGACTGAAATGGGAAACTACAACAAGTCTTGACTTAGGAGTGGATTTTGGCTTGCTTGATAACCGAATTTCTGGTTCCCTAGCATACTATAATAAGCACGTTACTGACCTGATTCTTAGAGGAAACGTTCCTGTTTCCGTAGGTTTTGCCAATAACCAAGTGTGGGAAAACGTAGGAAATTTGAAAAACTGGGGCTGGGAGTTCAATGTTTCAAGCGCCAATATTAATAAATCCAATTTCAGGTGGAATACCGATTTTAACATCAGTTTTAACAATAACAGGATTGTCCAACTCAATGAATTTGAAAAAGGAAAAGGGGCCGAGAGTGTTTCTACTGTTAGTGCTAAAGGTACCAGCATGATCAGAAAAGAAGGTGAAAAACTCGATACTTGGTATCTAGCCAACTTTGCACAAATAGATGCGGAGAGAGGAATAGCAATGATTGAACAGCTCGATCAGGAGAAATGGAATCAACAGTATGTAACAGAAGCGACCGGCAAGTTAATACCGATGAATCAGGCAAATACAGCAATAAATAAAATGGTGCAGCATGGTAAAACCGCATTGCCTACATTTTTCGGAGGAATTACTAATCGGTTTACCTATAAAAACTTCGATTTAAATGTACTGTTTATATATGCCGGGGGACAGTATCTTATGAACTGGCTTTATTCCAGAAGTACCCAAAATCAAGGAGGTACCGTTCAACTAGCCAAAGCTATTGTAGGTAATACCTGGGAGAAACCAGGGGACATTGCCCAATTTCCTCAATTTATTTGGAGCGACCGCTATCCTTATGATAATAATGGAGAGCCTTCCACTGCCGGCACAAACTTTTCAACCGATTTTAGTTCTTTCTATCTTGAAAAAGCGGACTATATAAAACTAAGAAATCTTCAGATAGGATATACTCTGCCCAATACCATTACAAAAAAAGCAGGCTTGAAGAATCTTAGGATGTACGTAGGTGGAACGAACCTGCTGACTTTTACCAAGTTCAAAGGTTTTGATCCTGAAAGTAATGATGATTTACCTATTCCTCGTATGTTGAATTTTGGGCTATCTCTTAACTTGTAATATTAATACAACTATGAAAAAGATTATATTATTTCAACTGCTCGTTATGGCCTTGTTGAGTGTGAGTTCCTGCGACCAGAACAAGTTTTTCGAACTCCAACGGCCCCAAGAAACCCAATGGGTCAATACCACTACTTTTGATCAAGGATTGGCCACCGTTTACTGGAATATGAATTATAGTCCGGGCTTTCGCGGTTCTACTCAAATGCATGATTTCATTACATCAGGTGTATCGCAACTCCTTCCTCAAACTTCCACAGGAGTAGCATGGAATGAGATGTATTTTCGGCAATTTGATCAAAATGTAAGCCACAACAATGACCTGTGGAAGTATGCATATGCATCTATTACATTGTGTAATGCTGCTATCCAATTGGATAACGAGAAAAACGAAAACCCCTTTAATCTTAAAGTCAATTCGACCGATTATACTGATAATTATGTGAGGCAAATAGGAGAATATTATTTTCTTCGAGCCTATGCTTATTGGAATCTTATAAAAATATTTGCCCCCCCTTATGATAAGAACGGTGGGGATTCAGGAGCATATATTCCATTAAAAACAACTGTTCCTACTTCAAAAAGTGAAATATATGATGAGAAACTAGGGACTACGGAGGAGGTATATAACCTGATAATCTCGGATCTCGAAAAGGCAAAAGCGAAATTGCCTAAGGCTTATAATTCTGCAACGATGCTTCCTACTTACGAAGTAGGAAGGGCCACCAGTTATGCATCAGCAGCATTATTGGCCAAGGTTTTGTTTCTAAAAGGAGACTATGATCGGGCTAAAAATGAACTTGACGTAGTTATCAATGCGTCCGAGGTAGAAGGCAGGTATGCTTTGGAAGCACCACTTGAAGCATTTAATAAAAATGTGCCTAAAAACATTCCTAAGGAATCGGTACTGGAGTTCAATAGTGGGGATCCTACCGTGTCCGGTAGCTCGATGTATATGTATTACGGTATGATTATTTCCCTGAATTTCAGGGACACCGATAATGGAGGTAGAGGGAAGGACATGGTTAAAAGTAGCTGGAACCAGTTTACACTCAGCTACTGGGCACTCGACAAAGCCGGTTGGATGAAGGATCCTATAAATGGTGATTTTACCATCACTGATGAAGCAAAAAAGGATTTACGTTTTCAACAGCTTTACTATCCATTGCTTGCTTACAATGCTACCGGTGATCCATTAATTTATGAAACACTTAGCGGCCATGCCGCTGTCGATAAGCCGCAGGTATATGTTGATAAATACTTTCGTGGTGGCCCTGGGGATGGCCGGTATACGAAATTTCCACTTATTCGACTGGCAGATCTATACCTGACAAGAGCTTGGCTCAGCTGGAAAGCCGGAGACTCACAAGGAGCGGCAAATGACCTGAACAAGGTCTGGAATAGATCCAATCCTTCGAACCGGGATAAATACACAGCTGGAAATATTTCCCATGATATTATTCTCGGAGAATATATTCGTGAAATGTCAGGCGAAGGCTGGACGTTAGATTTTATGATGAGTACCAGAATGGATATTCCAGCAGGTGATCGTGTAAATACCACTGCTGTCTCTGCTCCATATAGTAATTGGAAATGGAAAGTACCCGTGGAAGAAACAAATCTAAATCCAGATTATAAATAATAGGAGGAAAGGGAAATCTTGCTACTGTAACCATTATTATCGTGGGGATTTATCAAACGAAGACTTTGGAAAAGTCTCCGTTTGATACCCTTTTGTCAAAAAAACTTTCAACTTTAAGTAGTCTTAATAATTCGTAAGATGTTAAAATATAAATACCTTATATTGATTTTTTGGTTTGTCCAGACGGCAGGGTTAATCGCTCAAGACCTATCCACTTTCGACGGAAGACGCCAGGCAATTCTAAAAAGTCTTAGTGACGTTTCTTTGCACGAGCGCGGAAAACACGGGCTACCGAAGGCTTGTGCACGTCTTTGGAATAATCCGAACGATACCACGGCTACTAACTATATAACCACTGCGCTGGATCATCCGGAACAGTCTATGTTTGACTTCCCGGGTATCGCAGTTGCTTTGGGGAAATTCCGGAATAGTTTTCAACCCTGGCAGTTGGATTCCATCAAGGCGGATGTGGAACGACTGGCAAAGGCTGACAAGGTGAATGGGCAGGGCTTTCTGGGGCATGGTACCGAAAATCATGCCACTATGATGTGGGCAAGTGCCTACCTTTTCGCTCAGTACTTTCCGGATGCCAAATGGGTCAATGGATGGACTAGT
>CAXBLH010000170.1:0-10739 GCA_963976315.1 uncultured Dyadobacter sp. | reverse complement strand
AAATCGTGTTTTTGTAATAGTTCGGAGAGCTCAGTGATATAGCTTGGCAAATCCTCTACTGCCACAGCGCAATCCTCAATTAAATTTACAGGCTGTATATCTCCAGGTAAATTACGAATCAACCCAAGTCCTGCTTTTCGGATATCCCAAGCTTTAGTTGCTTCCTCATTAAATAATAAGGGAGCTGCATAGCCCAGGTTTTGAGCATTTAACGCTTGTAAAAGTATCTCCGCTTGTAATGTAACATCCTCTTCAGTTTCCCCCCAAAACTCGACCATGAGTAGTGCTTGTGGATCTCCTTCAATAAAGAACCTATTTTTGGAATAAACTGCATGGCCTTTGGTAAAATCCATTATAAACTTGTCAACTAATTCCGATGCTTTTGGTTTGTACTGCATGGCCACCTGATTTGCTAAAAGGGATTCCGCTAAGGAATGCGCATGAATACAAAGTACACCCACAGCAGCCGGCGGTACTGCTACTAATGATAGTTTTGCTTCTGTCACGAAACAAAGAGTTCCCTCTGAGCCAGCAATTAGTTGGCATAGGTTGATGTTTTGATGTTCCAGATTTGAAATCAATGCATCTAAAGCATATCCAGAATTGCGACGGGTAACGGTACTTTTGGCAAAATTATGTTTGATTAAATCTTGATCCACTGGATTGGATAGCATCCCCCACATACCCGCACGAATGGATTTTTCGAGTCTTCCTAATTGCGTATGTTGGAGTAATCCATTTTGATATTCTGCAACGGATTGGTTTTGAAAGAGAGCTTCGTTTCCATCACCTAAGATGGTTTTAACTTCCAGCAAATGATCACGTGTTGTACCCCAAGCTATGGAATGGAGACCGCAAGAATTATTACCAATCATTCCGCCAATCATGGCGCGGCTGGCGGTGGAAGTTTCAGGTCCAAATATTAGTCCGAAAGGGGCAAGGTGTTTATTGAGGTCATCGCGAATTACACCTGGCTGAACGCGTACCCACTTTTCTTCAACATTGACTTCAATAATTTTATTGAAATGCTTTGATATATCCACCACAATACCACTCCCCACAACCTGCCCGGCTAAGGAAGTGCCTGCCGCCCTTGGAATAAGGGTAGTTTTGTTTTCTTTGGCAAAATGAACGAGTGTTTTAAGGTCCTCAGCATGCTTGGGTATGGCTACTGCCACGGGCATTTCTTGATAAACGGATGCATCCGTAGCATATACCATTTTTTGAGAAGCATGTTCCACCGATTCATCGAAATAGAGTTCTCCTTGAAGTTTTTTTTGTAGAGAATGGTAATTTAGGAGGTCTAGGCGGTTCATATTTGGGAAGTCAAAATGCTGTATATTATTGCGACTTCAAATATAATACCGACTAGACAGATAATTGGTATTGGAAGGTGATTCGTTTTTAAGGGGAGCTTTATGCTTCCATACCAATTTTAGTTTCAATGAGCTGCATCGTGATCTCTAATTCTTGGGCAATTGCTTCGATATCAGCTTGGTGCGGAAAAATTTGATGGTTCCGAATATCGGTTTCTATTTTTCTAAATTTAAGTGACAATTCGGAAGCCCCAATTTGTCCTGTACGCCCAGCCAGTCGATGTGCTGTTTCCATGACTTCCTCGAAGTTTTGATTGGTAAAGTGCTCGTTCAATTTACTGTTGTCGCTTTTTGAGTCAGTAAGAAATTGCTGTAAAATTTCTTTAATCAGTTCTTCATCACCAAAGGCCATACTTTCTAGGTTTTGCAGGTCAAGTTGAGGCTGGTTTATGGGTTCCTTTCTGGCTTCATTATTTAATAAATCCATTAATTCGTTAGAATGGAAAGGTTTCATGAGTATTCCGTCGAATCCCATTTGGAGTAGTTTTTCTTGTTCTTCGGGAAGCGCTTGTGCCGTTAATACGAAAAATTTCACATGATCGCCAGCCTTCTTTTTAAGTTTCTCGCATAGTTCAGCACCGTTCATACCGCTCATACGCATATCTGTAAGTACGTAACCCACTCCTGTATCCCACGGATGACCGAGAACCTCCTCTGCCGAAGAAAAGCAAGTGAAATCCACCTGGTTTAATTCTAACACCGACGCACACCATTTTAAGATAAAGGCATCGTCGTCCACCAGCCATACTTTAGCCGGTATATTATAGGTTTTTTGATTGGTTTTCGATTGACTAACTACCACTGCGGTACCTTTTTTCATGGTGAAATTTAGAGTAAAGGTGGTCCCTTTTTTAGGAGTACTATCAATTGAAATAGTACCGTTCATGCCTTCAACAAGGGATTTTACAATACTGAGTCCCAGTCCTGTGCCACCATATTTTCTTGAAATAGACTGGTCGGCTTGTTCAAATTGATTAAAAATCCGCAGTTGTTGCTCCTTCGTAAGTCCAATTCCCGTATCGGTAACTTGCAGTTTTATTTGATAGTTATTTTGGTTCTCTACTCCATCTACTTTAAGTGAAACTTCACCAGTTTCTGTGAATTTTACCGCATTTGATAAAAGGTTATACAGTATTTGTCGTAGACGGAATGGGTCGCTAATAAGAAAGACGTTTTCGTTTAGGTGGTTTATAAGTTTTAATTCGATGGACTTGGCCTGGGCAGTAGGTTGAAGCATGTGAATAACTTCTTGTAAAACCTGATTAATAGAAAAGGTTCTTTTTTCAAAAGTAAATTGATTGGAAACTATCCGACTGTAATCTAATATGTCATTTACCAAATGAAGCAGATGCTCAGAGGCAGCATGAATGGTTTCAAGGTCTTGTTTTTTGGGCTTTTGCGAATTTTTTAATACTTCTGAGTAGCCGATTATGGCCTGCAATGGTGTACGAATTTCGTGACTCATATTGGACAAAAATCGTTGTTTAGCCATGCTATGGTACTCTGCTTCATCTTTGGCTTCTTCTAGCTGCTCTCTATAATCATTGCTTTTGGTGATGTCCGATAATATAAAATAGGCAAGGAAAACGGTTAAGAAAAAGAAACCAAGCATTACCCACTCGATATGATCAATGCTTGCGGTAACCATAGTTTGGGTTTGACTCTTGTCTATTTCTGATTGCCGAATAGCATCCTGTTCTATATTATGCATTACGGACAATAATTGGGTGATTAAATTATTGCCAGTAGTGGCTAATTCTTTTTCCCGGTCCACAAACCGATTGGTTCTTAGTTTCTGGGATTTTTCAATGGCATGAACTGCCTTTCCAACTTTGTCAATGGTACTGTCTTTTTGGGCAATCCGTAGTGTGTCAATGATAACGTCTACCTCTTGTTTTTTTACAATTTTAGGTGGGGTAGGAGCAGGTTCTTTTTTGGACTTCTTGGACTTGAAAATTCTTGTAATTAAACCTCTTTTATCCTCTTCTGATGGCTCTGTAGTATTGGGTACATCGGTATATACCGTGGTGGTGGTTACCTTTTTTTGAGTTTTAACAATCGTACTGTCCTGGTTATTTTTATTAATTGTAATTAACCCCGAGATGTTACGTACTTCTTTTGAAAAGGCTTTATTGTTCATTAACTTTTTACGCACCTCCATATAATTGTCGTAAATCTGTTCCCTTTCAAGAAGGATTTTCTTCATGGAATCGATACGGACAATCTGTATTGGATTATCGAGATTTAATTGACTTAGTGAATCCAGACGTGCCAAAAGGGCTTCTGAGTGGTATATGAATACTTCTCGGTTTTCTTGTGTATCGTCTTGAAGAGTATTTTGAACATGATCCAGCAGTACAATTTCTTTGAAAACTTGGTTAATATGTCGCAGTTTTTCATCGGGTGTTGTATAGGCCTCCAATCTATGAAGCAAGCCTTCAAAAGCAATTTTACTAATAATCCAGGAAGCACCCAGTGCCACTGATGCCACCAGAAAACCTAGAATAACTTTACTTTTTACGGAACCAAACACCGATTTTTCTTGGCTGGAAAACATATTAATAGTAGCGTTTTATGGAGTTAAATGTAAGTTATGAAAAAAATCTTTTATTAATTACCCCAATCAAATGGTATGCCGATTTGGTTTTTTATGAGTTACCATAAACTTTAACACGATTTGCTTAGGATAGCCGTCGCTGTTATATGAGGTATGAAAAACAGTATCTAGGAAATTATAGGCTGCTTAATCACTTATTCCACCTTCTTATTAGTGATTGGATCTAATAGGAGGTGTTAGCGGAGCTAGAAACAGAAGGGGCCGAGTAATGAATTACTTAGATAGCTTTATATTCAAAAAGGCCATTTCTGAAAATTCAGAATGGCCTTTTTGGAAAAGTTCAATGAAAACTATTTAGCAAGGGAATTGATCCAAGCTGCTATTTTGGCGGCATCTGCTTTTGGTACCTGTGGCATAGGAGCCATTGGTGTTGCGAAATCAGGCCAGTTCTCAGGTTTTGGATTGTATATTAGATCTACAATTTTTTCATTGGAGTACTTACGTTTTGCTACATCTTGGTAAGACGGGCCAACTACTTTTTTATCAGGAGCATGGCAAGCTAAACAAGTGTTCCGTTGCAAAATTGGTTTGATCTCCTCATAGGTAGGAACAGCAGTAGCTGCAGCTGTTTTCCCAGCACCGTCAGGCGATACGTGCTCTTTTACAGCTTCTACTTTGGCAGTTGCTTTTCCAGAACGAGTCGTTTTAAGTTCACTAAGCTTTAATTTTGCCCCATCTGGGATGTTGTTTAAAGTATAGTAGGCATCTGCATGAACCAATGACCAGTAGCTATTTGCAGCGCGTACACCCTCTAAGGAGATTTTGTGAACATAGTACTGTTTCATTCCCTCCACCACAATACGAACCGTTTTGCCGTCTTCCGAAACTTTCACTCCTTTAATATTCAGGTCTTCTGAGTTGATCGGAGGGCTACCATATACTGGAAAATGCTTGTACAAATAACTGTTTACGTTATAGGAACTCAAATCTTCTGCGGACTTTTTATCCACTGGCATGGTAAACTGAATTTCAAATCCATCAGGCTTGGCCTTTACCGTATACATTTCAAATGGCATTTTGCCATTCCAAACCAAACGCTGTAATCCTTGATTGGCATCACCCGCTGAGCCCCAACCACGGTTGGTTTCACCTACAAACATAGATCCTTCCTTATCGAAAGCCATACGCAATACACCGGATTGGAAACCACTTCTGAACCCAATAGAGGCTCCTTGGTACTCTCCTTTTACTTCCTCCAAAACAACCCGCATGATGTTACTTTGGCCTTGATCTCCTACAAATACTTGTCCCGCAAATGGTCCAAATGCACCTTCGGTATCATCCAAAATCAATTCTGAAGTGGATACACCGTGTACACCATAAGGAAGCCAAACAGCCGGAAGGCGTACCATGTCATATTTTTCTTTCAATTGGTACAGGAACTGTGGCTCTTCGTTACCTGTGTTTTCTGGCTTAATAGCACGACCATTGGCATCACGATGCTGACGGTTGTCACGTTCGGCAAAGAATTGTTTTTCGGTGAGCTTTACTGGAGAGTTCGGTAATCCAGCCCAGCGTAATCCAGCGGGGTGCCCCATAAAATCTCCTTTTTTTACTCTGAAAATCCCACCAGTTCCCATCCAGTCACCTTGGTTGTCGGTATACCAAAGTTCGCCGTTGAGCATACTAATCCCAGCAGGAGATCTAACTCCTGTTGCATAAGGTTCCAACTTGCCATCGGCAGTTATATGGGAAATCCATCCTCTTCCTGGTACCCGGCTTTCACCTCTCCACCATTCTTCATTACCAAAAGCTACGTTTCCACTCACGAAGAAAGTGCCATCTGGTGCTAACTTGGGGCCGAATGAATATTCGTGGTAATGACCCGAAAGTGGCCATGACGTTACTGTTTCGTAAATATCCGCCTTCCCATCGCCATTTTTGTCGATAAGTTTGGTGAGTTCACCTCTTTGAGCACAGAAAAGAGCTCCATCTTTGTAGGCTAAGCCCAGTATTTCATGAAGGCCAGTGGCAAACTTTTTAAAATACGGGGTACGGCTGGTGGGGTTTTCCACCATCCAAACTTCACCTCTACGGGTAGATATCGCTAGTGATCCGTTGGGCAACGTGATCAATCCACCTACTTCCAATATGATACCCTCTGGAATAGGCGGTGTAATTATTTTATAGAAATCTTCTTCTTTTGGAGATTCTTGTGCTCTCAAAACTGGCAAGGTAGCCAATATGATAAACACTATTTGAGCAATTCTTTTCATTATTTTAATTTTTTAGGAGATTTTATCAGAACAAAATGGAATACTTTATTTCGTTATTTTTTACGGGTAATAACAATTCCTGAGAGCCATTTACAGTTCTGATTTCTGGCTTAGCACTTTTGTCGGCAATTTGAATAAAATAGCTTTTATCATTGATGGCATACAGGTCATCCGCAATTTTTTCGATTTTGGATCCACTTGCCAAACGTGCCGTTAAGTTTTTTGGAGCATCACTAAGTTTAATGACCCTTTCAAAAGACTTATTATCCATCACGGAAAGCTTATCCGTTACTTTTGAACCAAAGGCATCATATTTGAAAGTAGGAACATCATTTTCATCCACTTCATAGCCTCTTGGTCGGTAGCCGCTTCCAGCAGTATCTAGCACCCAAGGAGTAGTGCCGTTAGCATTTCCCAAAAGCATAAAATCGCCTAATTTGGTAACACTGCCACGTGGACGAGAAGATCCATCACCGCGGCTATTCCACATGGGGGTAGCATCTAAGAAATCACCACGCCAAACCTGAAAAACAGATCCATTGTCCATATCGTAGGTGTAATGAATATTGCTAGGACTTCCCACTGAAATCGCATGGACCACACGGTTGTTTTTGTCTCCTGAGTTCAATCTGAAGTCCATGAAACTGCGGGTAATCGTATTGTTTTTGGCTTCAATAAGAATAGGATCAGTAGCTCCTCCGCCCATGGCCGAGCTTTTAGTTTGATAAGAAACTTCTCTAAAACCAGGGCCACTTACCCAAAGGCCAAGTGCAGGCTTCAACCAACCGTCTCTTTTGTTATTGAAAATTTCGATTGCATGATTTCCGGCTGTCAACTTCGTTGAAA
Organism: uncultured Dyadobacter sp.; assembly: GCA_963976315.1. Classification (GTDB taxonomy): domain Bacteria; phylum Bacteroidota; class Bacteroidia; order Cytophagales; family Spirosomataceae; genus Dyadobacter. The sequence continues at coordinate 3,684 of CAXBLH010000170.1, read as the reverse complement.
CTTCCCGGTATTCGTTGCCGTTTTTCCATTCAGAAGATAACAAAACTTTGCCATCAATTTTTAGGGAAGAGTTGGCAGCTGCTTGCAGTCTAAAATTATATTCTCCGGCAGTAGGAGCGTTATAAGTACCATTGTATACCAATGAGTAGTTGTTGTTTTCTTTAAGAACCTCCCAAGTAAGGGCAGGAACTGTACCGGTTTCAGCGGGCGTATGCTTACTCAAATCCTCGGTTTCTAACAATCCGCCATAATAGGTTTTGTAGCTTAAATTAGAAAGTGTGCCTGGCTTTTTGTCAAAATTATTGACCGACAGGTTTCTTATTGCTAATGAACCATGGTCGCCTTGGAATCTTAGCGGTCCCATAGCAACGTCTTCCGACAATGCACCACGTGTTGGTCCGCTCACTTCTACATTTTCATGTATCGTGATACCGTTCAAGACTACCTTTAAAAAGACGGCATTGGAAATTTTCTTACCTTTTGCATCAAAGCGCGGAGCCTGGTAAGAAATTTTGATATTTTGCCACAATCCAGGGGCTTTGGCAACATTATATCTAGGCGCATACCCTTCAAACCCTTTTTGACCGTCAGGATTAGACTCATTCCAACGTTGGTAAATACCACCGCAATCGCCGTAGTTTACCGATTTTTTGCCCCAACTGTCCAGAAGTTGCACCTCATAATTCCCTTGAAGATAGACGCCCGAATTAGAGCCTTTGGCCATCATGAAATCAAATTCAAGATCCAGATCACCATGTTTTAAATTAGAAATGAGCTCGTACTGTGCTCCATACTTACCGTGCTCATGAATATTTGCCAAAACACCTGTTCCCGCTTTGGTAGCAAGGTCATTGTCTTTACTAATATCAGCATTTGCGTCACCCACGATCTTCCAATTGGAAGGAGGTGATTTGAAAGCCTTCAGATTGTCAAGTGGAATTGTTTGAGCTAATGTGAAGTTAGCTGTGAAACAAGAAGCCAAACCGATCAATACTGCATAAAGGGTTTTTCTTTTTGAATTATACATATTTAGGATTAGAAATTGTTTGAAATATTTCGAAAGTTATTAGGTAATAAATTGAAAATGGATGTATTAACTTTTTGTTAACAGGCTACCAGAGCCTACTAGATCGTTTTTTTTGGATGATTCTCTACTAATTAACTTGGCATTTAATACCACCTCATGTAATTCATCAGCCCGTTGATTTCCTTCTAATTTGTCCAACATCAGTTGTAAAATGTTGGAAGAAATAGCTTCAACAGGTTGCTCAATCGCTGAAATGGAAGGGTTGTATAATTTGAATAGGTCCATATCATCAAAAGAAACAATTCCGATGCGGTTGGGTATATGAAAGCCTAATTCCTTAATAGCCCTTAATCCCCAGGTACAAAGATAATCGGTTGCGAAAAATATAGAATCAATAGATGGATTCTCGGTTAAAAAATTAATAATGTGTGTGGTGTTTTCTGCTGGCTTTGTATGATAATCGAGTTTCAGTATGTATGAAGGATTATTTTCAATGGCCTTAAGGTAGCCCGACATTCGGTCATGCATCTGAGGTTGACTGGACTCAATGGTAATAAATGCAACATGGTTATAACCTTGTTCAAGTAAGTGTGTGGTTGCTTCCATGGCGCTTTCCCCGTTGTTGATCATCACAGAAGTACACGAAATTTCGGGAAGATTTCTATCTGCAAGAATGACCGGGATATTATCGTCCAGTAGGGAGGTAATTTGTTTTTCTATGCCGATGGGAGGAGTAATGATGTACCCATCTATCAAACGATCCCTGAAGATCTTGATAAGTTCGGAGGTTTTTTCTTTACTATTATCCGTGCTACAAAATATGATCCTATACCCATTCTGATGGGCCTGTTCTTCGATTTGGCGTGCTACTTGGGAGAAGAAGTTATTATTTGAAATATCTTCCACCATCAAACAAATAATTTTTGATTTTCCCGTACGAAGTGCCTGAGCCATTACATTCGGAGAATAGTTTACCTTTTCTACAAAATCTAAAACTTTTTTGGTAAGAGCGTCACTGATACGTTTTTCTTTGGCTTTGCCATTTAGAATGAAGGATACCGTGGTAATCGATACACCTAGTTCTTTGCCAATATCGCGTATAGAAAGTTTTTTCATTTTCTGTTAAGGTAAAACGCACAGAACGGGCTCGGAGGTGATAAAAATAGATTCAGTTTGAACCATTTCTATTAAAACTCCTCTGCATCCGTTCCATATTCTTTTATGTATTGGGTTTAAATTCGTTCATTTGTAAGCCAAATAGACTTCCAAGAGGGGTGTTTATATTCATTACCTATTTGAATGGAGGTGAATGAAGACCGGCTTGAAATTATCAGGACTTTTTAATTAAGGCTTTCGACTATCAGATTATTCCTGCAAGTGCTATTTCATTCGATGATCGACTGGTGAAAGCAAAGGTTGTGGTACAATTCATTCGTGAATAGGTCTAGTAATATAATTCAAAATGGAAATTCTTTGCAAAATAGTTATAAAACGATTTAGCATTGCTATTTTTGTTTAAATTATTTAATCAGTAAGTGATTTTATTGCTTTGAAATCAAGAAGCGAAGTGGATTGAAAATTATAAATCAATCGATTAGCGTTGGTCTCAATAAGTAAATCAACTTATTTTTACCCTTATCATATTCAAATATTATCCTTTTAATCTATGAAAAGAATTCTTTTAGTAATGTTTGGTGCCATGTCCGTAGCTACCGTTCAGGCGCAACTTCAACCCAAGAAACAAACGCCTGAATCGAGTGAACTATGGTCGCCTGAGCCAAGAATTGTAACAGCAGGCAGTCAGTCTTCGGAAGTTTCTGGTTTTACGGCCCCTTCGGATGCAATCGTTTTGTTTGATGGCAGAAACCTAGACAACTGGGTATCGGCGAAAGATGGCAAATCCGCAGCTCCATGGACAGTAGGCGATGGCGCAATAACGGTTGCTCCTAAGTCTGGAGATATCCAAACTAAACAAACTTTTGGTGATTACCAGTTACACATCGAATGGCGCACGCCTGCGAAAGTGGAAGGTAATAGTCAAGGACGTGGGAATAGCGGTATTTTTATGCAAGGTATTTATGAACTGCAAGTTTTAGATAGTTATAATAATCGTACCTACTCTAATGGACAGGCTGGATCTATTTACAAGCAAACCATGCCTCTAGTAAATGCTAGCAAAGGGCCCGGTGAGTGGCAAACTTATGATGTGGTTTACACGGCTCCTCATTTCAATAAAGATGGGATGATGACTATACCTCCTTATATTACTGTTATTCATAATGGGGTTTTGATTCAAAATCATACTATGATCCAAGGTACGACTCCTTATGTAGGTCAGCCTACATTTGAACCACACGGACGTGGACCAATAAAATTACAAGATCATAACAATACTAGTAGTTTCCGAAATATCTGGATACGTGAATTGTAATTAACAGCAAGTTACACTCCTTAAAAGCACAGTTTTTCCATTGCGGAGAGGCTGTGCCTTTTTTTTGGTAGTGCTTTAGTACTTCTCTCCCGAATGATGCAGTAGGACTATGGGTTAAGTTGACAAACCTCCCCAGGAATATGCTAGAGAATTGTTTTAACAAGGCCAGGGAAAGCCGCCTCCAATTCCAAGCTAGTGGTGATAAGTTTTACTATAAAATAATTTT
>CAXBLH010000169.1:0-10750 GCA_963976315.1 uncultured Dyadobacter sp. | reverse complement strand
CATGGTAAATATCCGAAACCGGAGACATTTTTAAACTAATCTGATCCACATTTACAGAAGCATCATGTGCCCCATCCACCGCAATAAAAGTGGTTTGACTTTCAAATAAGCCTAGATCGTGTGCGAAACGTACCACACATCTACCCCCATTACCACACATACTCCCCTCTCGACCATCAGCATTGAAATAGACCATCCGAAAATCATACCCCTCTTCCAATTGTAACAAAATTAATCCGTCGGCCCCGATCCCAAATCGGCGGTGACATAACTGCGCTATCACTTCTTGATTAATAGTAAACGTGCGATCCCGATCATCGATCATTATGAAATCATTTCCCGTTCCTTGGTATTTATAAAAAGTAGTTTCCATATTAAGATTTTTTGAGAATTAAAGGAGTAGGCTTTTAAGCATCTCCCCCTTTATCCTTTAACCATTAGGTGTTATTAAAACGGATTGGTTAATTGATGAGTTCCAACGTTCATTTAGGTATAAAAAACAAATATAACACAGTACCTATAATATATCGTTCAGCGAAACTTAAAAGAACAGCACACATGAAATAAGAACAAAAGAGTCTTATTTGAAAATTCTATCCTCTATCAGAAAAGCTAAAATTTGGTGACCAAACTTAAATTAGAAAGTCCTAGAATGCAAGCAGGGCCAGAATGTATAAACCTAAATAGGCTATTAACAGGAAGTCTACTTAAAGAAATCCGTCAGGTCATGCCCCACCACTATACGGTGCTACGTCTATTATAACCAGAGGATTGCCGGTACAGCTTCGCTTAATAATAAAGCATAGCATTTGTTAAATCCAGTTTCTTACAATTTTGAAACAAATGTTCCAAAATGAATTAATTAAAAAAAATAACAATACCTACTTTTCAAGTAGTATCCTGTTACTATATTTGTGCGTAAATCTATTAAACCAACCCATTTTATGAAATTTTGTACCCTTTCTTTATTTTTAATTTTTTGCAGCCTCCTTCCGTCTACTGGATTTTCTCAAAGCCCTCCAGAACAATTTTTTGAACTTGGAAATGCCAAAGCTAAATCAGGTGATTTTATAGGGGCTATTGGTAACTATTCAATGGTGATTGCTGCAAACGCCGAAAACGCACCCAGTTATTTTAACCGAGGATTTGCAAAAGCAAATTTAAAGGACCACCGTGGTGCTATTCAAGACTACGACAAAGCCATACAGATCAACCCAAACGAGAGCCTTTATTATGAAAGTAGAGGAGTGAGCAAAAGTGCTTTGGACGACCACACGGCTGCTTTACAAGACTATGCTCGTGCAATTGAACTAAATCCAGATCAGCCAAAGGCATATTATAATAGAGGAGTAAGTTATGCTAAACTCAATAACCCTACCCTTGCAATAAAAGATTTGAACAAAGCAAACGAACTTGATCCAAACGACATTGCAACACTATATGCTCGAGGAAATTGTAAGCAAAGCCTTCGGGATTATGCCGGCAGTTTGGAGGATTTTAGCCGAGTTGTGGATCTTAGCCCAAAACGAACTGGAGCTTACGGCGGACGCGGCTTAGCACGACTAGAACTTGGTGATTTTAAAGGAGCAGTGGCTGATTTTTCAAAAGCACTAGAACTTAGTCCAAACGAAAGTTTTTTTTATAACAATAGAGGATATGCAAAAAATAAATTAAAAGACTACGATGGTGCTATACAGGATTATAATAAAACCTTACAACTAGATCCCGAAAATTATACGGCGTATTATGGTCGGGGTTTTGCAAAAAATAAATTAAATGACCATACTGGTTCCATTTCTGATATGGATGCAGCGATCAGAATTAAAAATAAATATATTGTTATTGAAGATAAAAAATCAAGAAAATCTAGCAAGGAAGTTGTCCCCAATTTGGGTCCGTTGGATAAATCGACGCTAGATCAGTTTCGAAATCAAATTGAAATAAATAATATAATCATACCCATTTCTAATGTAAGAGCTGAGGCCTACTTCATTCGTGGACTGAGCAAAGCAAAGTCTAGCAACTTCAACGGCGCTTTGGAAGATTATACGATGGCTATTGAACTGTCGCCCACTTTTACAAATGCATTCTTTGCAAGAGGCATCCTTAAATCACAAGAGGATAACCAACAAGGTGCAGTCTTGGACTTTAGTAGTGCTATCCGAATTACGGAAAACTTTAAGGAATCCTATTATATCCGAGGACTAGTAAAATTAAACTTGGGCGAAGTGAATGACGGTTGTTTGGATTTGAGTACTGCAGGTGAAATGGGGTACCAGCAAGCATATAACGCCATCGTAACCTACTGTAATTAATCGGAAGACCCTATTGAATAACTAAGATATCTTTTTCAAATAACTACAAAGCCGGCAAAAAAATGCGCTGGCTTTGTGAGTTTTAAAAGGAAATAGCCCTACATTCAAGAGAATATAGGGCTATTATTTTTACATCGAAATTATATCTATTTCGTTGGTTTTTTAAGCTCTTTAATACGAGCAGCTTTACCCTGACGGCCACGTAAGAAGAACAAACGAGAACGACGTACTTTACCACGACGAAGTAATTCGATTTTTGAGATACTTGGCGATAAAATTGGGAATACACGCTCCACACCGATACCGTTAGAGATTTTACGTACCGTAAAAGTCTCACCAGTTGAGTTTCCGTTACGACGTTGTATTACAGTGCCTTGAAACTGCTGAATACGCTCTTTACCACCTTCACGAATTTTTACGTGAACATTTATTGTGTCGCCTGCACCAAATACAGGATACTCGGACTTACGATTTTCAATCGTTGCCTCTACGAGTTTAATTAGTTCGCTCATGACGAATGCTTTTATATATTAAAGTGAACTGCATGTTTCCAGCGGATGGGGTGACGCCCCTTCATTCAAAACAGCCTATTTAAAAATGAGTGCAAAACTAAGATTTATTAACCATAATTAAAAGAAAAATAGCTAATTAAAACTAGAATCGTTTTCAAAACCAAGCTAACAAATCTATATTTCGTACATTGAAACATACTTTAACCTAACGTGATGAAAATCTTATCAGCCCAGCAGATCAGGGAAGCGGATCACTATGCGATTTTAAACACCCCAATTTCTTCCATAGAACTTATGGAAAATGCCGCCAATGCATTTGTAAATTGGTTCTGTAATCAATACGACCATTCGGTTTCAGTGGTAATATTGGCTGGTCAGGGAAATAATGGTGGCGACGGCTTAGCAATAGCGCGCATATTATCCCAAAAATCGTTCAACGTGATAGTCTTTATTGTTACCCACACCGCTAAACCTTCAACTGATTTCAAAGTTAACTGTGAACGACTTGCCAATCATTTGCAACTTCAAACTATAAACACTGACCAACAAATCCCCGACTTTTCTTCGGAGAATATTTATATTGATGCCCTACTGGGTTCTGGCCTGTCGAGACCGGCAACCGGTATCCTTGCATCCATCATTCAAAAACTCAACTCGTCAGCAGTTCCCATCGTTTCGGTGGATATTGCTAGTGGTCTTTATGTAGACAAACTGAATGAACCTGAGGACAGCATCATCAAGCCTTTATTTACCATATCCTTCCAACTTCCTAAGCTCGCATTTTTATTCCCGCAAAATGATCAATTTGTAGGAAATTGGCAGTTGGTTGATATCGGTTTGAGTCAAAAGTTTATCGAGCAAACGAATACCCCTTATTATTACAGCAATTCCAAAACAATAAAAGAACTAGTAACACCCAGAAGCAAATATGCTCATAAAGGCACATTTGGTCATGCTTTAATGATTGCAGGAAGTTATGGAAAAATGGGTGCGGCGGTATTAGCAGGTAAGGCTTGTTTGAGAAGTGGAGCAGGACTATTGACGATGCACATTCCAGAATGTGGCTACGAAATCGTACAGATATCGTTACCTGAGGCAATGGTTTCGGTTGATCAAGAAAGGGAATTTTGTAGTCAGTTACCCTACTTAGCCTCTTATACTACTATTGGAATCGGTCCTGGGATCGACAAAAAACCTGCGACTCAGGTGTTATTACAACAATTATTAAGTCAATATGCTAAACCAATGGTCATTGATGCTGACGCACTAAATATCCTGTCCGAGAATCAAGATTGGCTTTCTCAAATCCCAAAAAATAGCATTTTGACGCCACACCCCAAAGAGTTCGAAAGGCTAGTAGGAAAGAGTAAAAACGAAATGGTGCGATTGCAAAAGGCCATCGAATTTTGTCAAAAATACGAAACTATCATCTGTTTAAAAGGTGCACATACGGCGGTAATCCTCCCCAACGGAAAGGTACATTTCAACGCAACCGGAAATCCTGGCATGTCTACTGGAGGCACAGGTGATGCACTTACAGGAATTATTACTGGCTTACTGGCTCAAGGCTACACTCCTGAAAACGCGGCAATCATTGGGGTTTATGAACATGGACTTGCTGGCGACAAAGCGGCCAAAATAAAAGGAGAACGGGCTTTACTGGCATCTGATTTAATTGACAATATCCGGATTGAATAAAATTTAAACAGGCTTAATCACCATAATGAATTTGCAAACCCCAAATAAACGCAATTATTAAAACTTAGTTAACAACGACTTATACCCTAAAACCTTCGCCAAAAATGCCCTGAAAACTATACTACGACTGGTTGATAATTCAATCAGATTTGGGCTGTTAAACGATTATAGGAAACGGTTTTAAGCTTACGAGTGACCACCCACAACCAATACCTACCCACAAAATCATTTATCATCAGCCTCAGTAAAGTCCCTTAAAAATTATAAAATTCCAATTCCTTTGCACTACAATATTTAATCACCTTTGCAGCTGGATCACCGCCCATAAACTTTGTAGACCCAATGGAAACTTTTTTCTCAAAAATTAAGCTATCATTAGCCGTTTTTAATAACCTCACTAGAAGCCTTTCATCCTTTTTGGAATTTATATTGATATATTTTCTATCCGCTGGTGATAAGCTCAATTTCAACTGTCGAACCGTATCTTGGTCCAAATTATCAATAACAAAAGTTACGTCCATGGACGGTGCATTACAAGTGGATTGAGTCGAATCGTAGTGGTTACTATTGCCATTTTTTAGTTCAATATAGATGGATTCAAAATCATCCGATGGTTTTGGAAACATTAAGCATGATTCAAACCAAATAGCCAGTATGAAGCAAACTGTAATTTTTAAGCATTTATTCATTGTTTCAAAATTTTAAAATTTGCGGTCTTTCGCACTACTTTAGAATTCAACTCGAGCCTTAATATCAAGAGTACTTGATTAGGAAAATTACTTGAGAGCGTCATGGGCTCCACATGTCTACCAGCTAATTTATAACCCAATAGTTGACTATATAAAACTTCGCCTGAACTACTAATCAATTCTATATTGACGTTTCCATCATCCGGAATGTCATAATCTATTTGCATCTGCCATTCAACTGGATTAGGATAAACGATTAGCTTGATTTGAATATCGTTTTTAATATCATTTGGTTCAGGAAAAAATCCTGAGTAGGCATTCGTAACGGGACCGAGCCATGGTCGGGCTTGTTTGATCAATAGTTTATTATCGGCGGTAACTTTGTATTCAATTTCAATACCAAAATCGTCCGATTCCTCAGCGTGATAAAGCTTTTTAAACCGATTATGGATTACAATAAGTCGATCCCTTAAACTTGCTAAATGAGCAGGAGCTATTATCAATTTTTGATCCGATAAATTGGAGAACTTTACCACCCGATAATGATCTTTCGATTTGGAAAGTACGTCTACCAAAATTTCTTCTGGTATCGAAAAGGCATTGGGATTGGTTACCAAATCTTCTCCAATCTGATTGTTGAGATAAAAAGCATTTTCAGTATAATAAAACGGGTCAATACTAATCCCTACACCATTTAATATTTCATCATCTTGGTTTGGATGGCAAAGTACACCCATAGATGCCTGAAAATGATTAACTCGGTAAAAATCACGCTCTTCAAACGCCCTAAAATTCCATAAACTGGCAAATACTTCCTTAATCGTTTTGGCAATATGCCCCTCATCTGGTCGATGGGTTTTGGAGTCATACAGTCCCGCACCACTAAAATGGGGCAGATCCTCATTATTGGTACTCGAACGACAGCGGATAGGTACCCCCTTTGGAAATTGGTCTTGCATTGCTTTAAGATCCAATAACATCCAGTCTGGCATCGATGCCTTTTCAATCATTTTCCGAATGGCTTTCAGCTCCGATTCTCTGGTCGACACATCGCTCAAAAATTTTGGTTGCGTGATAATAGACCTGATTTTATCAAACAATCCATTAAACGCCATAAATTCCCTGTAATAGTAAAAGGGTATTCCATAACCATCAGGAATAAGATCTGACTCAAATCCAAAATTCCTCATTTCTGCCAAATTAGCACATTTAACACCAAAGCCATCCGACATTTCAAATCCAATTTGATCTAAATCCAAAATTCTTTTGTAGGTCAAGTTCAGTGGTGGCAATTGTTCCTCAATGGGCCGTATTGCGCGGTACCAATCATTTACCTCAGCCAGCGTGGCCTCCCTAATTTCATAGCCAGTTTGTTTGACTACATAATGCACATATTTACCTATCAGCGACGCAATATTAGGAGCTTTATCTGCATTCCTAATAAATGCATTAGGCACATTATCCTGTATCGCCCTCAAATTGACATGAGAAAGGGGCGTTTGCGTTTCCAAGCTAATGATACCGCCCGTTCTTGGCATTTCATTGGGTAAATGTTCGTAAATAACAATATCCCGTCCACCCGGTGTGCTATTAAAGTCCGCCATTGTGAGCAGTCCGTAGCCTTCCGCTTGATTAAGCGCCATAAAATCAATATTCCCATAAATGTCATTTTCGAATAAAATGGGGATCCTGGAATTGTCGTATAACTTCTTCTCCAGCTCATACACGGGCAATGCAGCAATGGGCATTGGAAAATAAGACAGGTTGTTATTCAAAAACGGCATATTGGCTGCAATCAAATCAAAAGACAATTGTACAATTGCAAACGAATAGCTATCCATGGGTTCAAATTCGAACCGGTATACCCCCAGTGTACCATTCGCAGCTTGTACATCAGGATGATACACAATCTCTCCTCTAATTTCCTGCAAAACTTCCCCAAAGCCAGAGAAGGAATTGATTTTAGTGGCCTGCTTGAAGGTGTAATGTGTCTTATGTGTTTCGGAATTTATAAAATAGATTTTGGCCGTTTCGTAGGTGTTACCAAGAATAAAAAATTTTACGAACATTAAATCCTTTAAATGTGGATCAATACCTGCGATTTCAGTACCATTATAGGACAAGGTTTTAAAGACTTGTCTGTTTGGAATGGATACTACTCCATCTTGGAAAGCAACGGTCTTCGCCGCATTAAATGGGCCTTTATTTATTGGATCTGCTAACTCTACTAAATCGTTAATACCATCGGCATCTATATCCAAAGGAGCAGCAGTAGGCACCTCCCATACTTTATAATTTGCGAGAGGTAATGCCCCTAAAGGCTCTCTTAGCGAAATTCGCCCATTGCTACCGTAAGCCATGGTAGTAAAATGCGAAAAGGTTTTACTATCCAGGTTTTTCACCTGAAGTAAATAATAGTTATCCGGTTTCGCATCAAACGAAATAACCGCTCTATTGTTTACATCGATATGATAACCGGCAATTGGAATCTCCTGACCATTTACAAAAGGTATAAATCCGACCAATACTAAGAAAAAGGTACTGAATTTTAACATTTTGTGTGCAGTTTGGCCTTCGAAAAAGTAGAAATCGATTCGCTATTTGCCACAAAATTAGCTCAAAATCTATTCATTTTCAATGAGATAACCTATGGATTTAATACAGTTTTCATAACGTAAGGAACGAAAATTTAGAACCGACAGGATATTATCAGGACAAAAGTTGATAAGCAGCAAACGCTGAAACGTATGCCAAAGCCATCATATACACCAACTGTATGATGGGCCATTTCCAACCACGTGTTTCTCTATAAACAACCGCGATGGTACTCATACACATCATCGCAAATACATAAAACATCAACAATGAAGTTCCCACTGCTGTGGTATACATGGCCGTTCCAGTATCTGGATTTATCTCATATTGCAATCGCTCCTTGATGGTAAGCACATCCTCAGAGTCTCCTGTGATGCTATAAATAGTGGCCATGGTACCTACAAAGACTTCTCTGGCGGCAAAAGATGCCAAAAGCGCGATTCCAATTTTCCAATCATAACCCAAAGGCTTAATCACGGGCTCGATAAAATGACCGAAGCTACCAGCATATGAATTTTCCAACCTAGCAGATGCCACGAGCGCCTCTATGTTGTCAGGTGATTGCGCCATTTCCGTTCTAATTTGCTGTTCTGCTACATCCATACGGTCACCCGGACCATAGGAAGCCAACACCCACAAAATAATAGAAATGGCCACAATCACCTTACCCGCTTCGAATACAAATGACTTGACACTTTCCAGCATGGTTAGCCCCACGTGCTTCCATCGTGGAAGTTTGTACGAAGGCATTTCCAGCATAAAATAGCCCGGTTCTTTTCTTGGAATGAATAAAGAAATCAACCATGCAGAACCCAGTGCGCCTACTAACCCTAAAAGATATAAACCGAAAAGTACGAAACCCTGCATATTGAATATACCCAAAACCCTTTGGTCTGGAACGACAAGCGCTATCAAAATGGCATAAATGGGTAATCGAGCGCTACAACTCATTAATGGCGTTACCAATATCGTCAATAGCCTTTCATACCGACTATTAATGCTTCTGGTAGTCATAATTGCAGGTACTGCACAGGCTACGCCAGAAATTAAAGGCACTACACTTCGTCCATTTAAACCAAATCGACGCATCAATTTGTCCATAATCACCATAACCCGTGCCATATAGCCCGATTCCTCCAAAACGGCAACCAATGCAAATAGTATAGCGATTTGTGGAATAAAAATAATGACCCCACCAATACCCGCAAGAACTCCATCTGTGATTAAATCATTTAAAACCCCTTCTGGCAAAACCCCTTTTACCCAAGCAATGGTGTTTGCCGTAGCTTCATCTATCATATCCATGGGATATGAGGCCCAAGCAAAAATTGCCTGAAACACCAATATAAGTACCGCAGCGAATACAACATATCCCCAAACCTTGTGGAGCAGCAAAGCATCTAATTTTTTTGTCCAATAGGGCTGATCGCTTTCCCCTGTAACTTTTATGGCTTTTTCTACAATAGGCCTAAGTTTGTTGTAGCGGTCTATTGTTTCATTGGAAAGAAATTCCTGTTTTACAAATTGGTGTTTTTCTATCAGCTCGTCGAGCTTCACTTGTAAAGTCCTATCTAAAAATGTTACGTTGTCATGCTGACAAACGTATTGCATTGCCAAATAATTATTGTCTAATTGATAGGTAGCTTTTACCTCCTCAATCAGTCCTGGAAATTTATCGGCTGGATCATAGAAAAATGATTGTTCCGAGGCTTTCGGAATTTGCAAAGTTTGGTATAATGCGTTTTTCAATTCCTTTACGCCCTGTCCTGAACGCGCATTGATATTCACCACGGGCACCTGCAACTGCATCGCCAATTGAACGGCGCTAACCGTCAAGTTTTTATCCTTTGCAACATCCAACATATTCAATGCCATTATCACGGGTATACCCAGATCCTGCACCTCAGTAAAAAGCAAGAGGTTACGCAATAAATTGGAGCCATCCACAACAACTACGATGGCATCAGGATAATCCGGATGACTGGGATTGGCAAGTATATCAATGACCACATTTTCATCTGCAGACTTAGGATATAGACTATATGTACCAGGAAGATCGACCGCAGTAACGGCTATTGAAGCACCGTCTGGCCGATTGATCGTAAATTTACCAAATTTTTTATCGACAGTGACCCCTGGAAAATTTCCAGTTTTTTGTCTTAAGCCTGTTAATGAATTAAATAAAGTTGACTTCCCGGCATTTGGGTTACCGACAAGGGCAATTTTTATAGGTTCTATTTCCAAAATAATTGTTGATTATAGCTGCTATTCAATCTCGATAGCAGCAGCTTCGCTTAGGCGAAGCGATAAGCAATAATGCCCACCAATGTTAACACAAATGGGATCACCAAAAGGTGCGGCACCGTCCAGTCGAACGATACAACCTGGTACACATCCCATTTCTAAAAGTTTTAGAGACATCAATTGATCATTAAATGATTTGATGATCCCCTTCTCGCCCTTTTTAAGGTTCGAAACATTTTTCGCAGACATACACCTTTATTTAGATTGAATATACTTAGTCACAAAGTAAACATTCCCAGCCCGCATTTCAAATTTTTATTTATACCATTTCTTAATTCCTAACGAAAATCAGACAAATTAGTGATGATTTTCTCGAACCCTGTTCGTTTATGTCGTACTTTTGCACTTGAAATCTAGTATTGAGTTCATTCACAGCACCGAATTATTATACTTTTACAAACTCAAAGCTGTGCTTCTCAACCACTTATTTCAATCGATTTCTTTTTTGAAACTTTTAGGAAACAGCAGTTGCTAATATTGTTGTGTGACGCCAATATCAATTGAACGAAATTAAGACATTAATCTGGAAGGAATTAACCCTCGAATGGCGTCAAAAGTATGCCATTAGTGGTATGCTACTTTATGTGGTAAGTACTGTTTTTGTGTGTTATCTGAGTTTTAGTTTAAAAAGAAATCA
>CAXBLH010000168.1:0-10764 GCA_963976315.1 uncultured Dyadobacter sp. | reverse complement strand
ACCCTGTGTGTTCCCTATAATTCCTATGACCGTAAGTTTTTTTACTAACCAGGAAAAAGGAAAATTAAAGGCACTTATATATGGGATATCCATTGTAGTAATTTATACGCTAATAGGGACTGTTGTATCTCGTCTTAATGGCCCTGCATTTGCCAACTTCTTGAGTACCCACTGGATTCCAAATGTGCTATTTTTTACTATATTTTTTGTTTTTGGACTTTCCTTTTTAGGGCTATTCGAAATCGTATTGCCCAGTAGCTTAGTCAACAAAATGGATCAAAAGGCAGATCAAGGAGGATATGCTGGTGTGTTTTTCATGGCATTTACCTTGGTATTGGTTTCTTTCTCCTGTACGGGACCTATTGTCGGTAGCTTACTGGTAGCCTCTGCGGGGGGCGAAGTACTCAAACCGATTATCGGTATGGCAGCATTCTCATCCGCTTTTGCTATTCCGTTTACATTATTTGCATTATTTCCGCAATGGCTCAAATCCCTACCTAAATCGGGCGGCTGGTTGAATACCGTAAAGGTAGTGCTAGGATTTCTAGAATTGGCACTTGCACTCAAATTCCTAAGCATAGCAGATCAGGTTTACCATTGGCATATTCTGGATCGCGAAGTTTACCTTGCATTTTGGATCGTGATTTTTGGAATGTTAGGGTTTTACTTACTTGGAAAAATCCGTACACCACATGACTCTCCCATCGAAACCGTAAGTGTGCCGCGAATCGTAATGTCTATTATCACCCTTACTTTTGTGGTTTATATGATTCCAGGGATGTGGGGAGCACCTTTGAAAGCCTTAGCAGGCTACCTGCCACCTCAATCTACCATTGATTTTGATTTAAACAAAAGCACGTTGGGCACCATTTCCAACGCGGAGGCAACACCCAAAAAATATGGTGATTTGTTCCACCTGCCCCATGAACTCGACGGTTTCTTTGACTTAAAAGAGGCATTGGCTTATGCAAAAACGGTTAATAAACCAGTATTTATAGATTTTACTGGCCATGGTTGCGTAAACTGCCGGGAAATGGAAGCAAGAGTTTGGGCGGATCCAGCAGTATTACAACGTTTACGTAACGATTATGTAATAGTAGCTTTGTATGTGGACGATAAAACCGAATTACCAGAAAGTGAATGGTACACTTCTACCTATGACAATAAGGTAAAGAAAACGATTGGAGCACAGAATGCAGATTTGCAGATTGTACAGTACAACAACAACGCACAGCCACATTACTGTTTGGTAAACCACGATGGGGCTTTGCTAGAAAAACCAATTAATTACGACTTAAACCCTCAGCATTTTGCTGATTTCCTGGATCGGGGAAAGGCAGCCTTTGAGGCAAAATAAAAGATAACATCAAAAAGGGAAAGCCCATGATTTCAACAAATCATGGGCTTTTCCTTTTTGATAGCTTTAATAGCCTTATTTGCTTAATGTTTTTATTAGCATGCCTTTTTCAACATTAGCGGTTAACTCCATACCATTCAAAATCGAAAGGTCGGCTAGTTTACTATCCGACATACCCAAGCTTTTCAGGGCATCCTTCAAAGTACCCGTTCTCGAAACCGCTTTGATACGCACTCTTTCAGGCTGTCTGTTCAAAATATTAGGATCATTTACAGACGCAAACCCATTCGCTACATTTTTGAAATTATTGTAATTCGTATTAAAATCATTCGCTGCTGCTACCCCATGAATGGCATAAATATTGGATCCATACTGAATCAACCAACTCGCTACCTTAGTAGTATTCTCGGCAGTAGCAGCAGTTTGCTGGCCACTTTGAGCTTGCTGAGCAATGGTTGAAACTAATGCAATCGCAGGATTACCATTAATGGTCGTTTTATTATTTTCAGCCACTTGTAAATTATACCCCTTGATAATGCCTTGAGCAGCCTCATCCAAGGTTTTTCCTTGTGCTAAAGTAAACAACACCATTGCCTTTCCGTCTTTAGATGCCATTTGAAATTGGCTAGGGCTATTTTCATATTGCCAGTCCGTGGGAACAGGAAATTGGAATTTTAATTCGGGATGGTAAAACTTACCATTTTCTACGAATCCTTGTTTTGGATCGGTACCATAAATAATGCCATCTATTCTACGCAAATATTCATTACGATTTACTTGATAATTAGCTGGATGTTCTTTTTGATAGCTAGTGGCAAGTCCTTCCACGCGGTTCATCCTGTCACCTGGATCGGGGTGAGTGGACTGGAACGTTGGAATGCTCTGACCACTTTTTTCAGATAATTTTTTCAAAGTACCAAAGAAATGGGCCATCTCATGAGCGTCATATCCAATTTTGCTAGAATATTGCACACCGATACCATCCGACTCCGTTTCATGCTCACGGCTATAACTCAACAATAAAGTACCTACTACCTGTTGCGCTTGGTCGGCCATTCCTCGGATTTGTGGCGACAGCAAAATGCCAGCGGTCAAACCAATCTGACTGAAGATCTGGGTGGTTTGTTGCCTTGCAGAATGCTTAGCAGTAATATGACCAATCTCGTGCCCTAAAACCCCTGCAAACTCGGCTTCATTGTTAAAATGAGCCATAATTCCTCGTGTAAAATAAACGTATCCACCAGGTACAGCAAACGCATTTACGACTGGGGAGTCCACGATATAGAATTTGTAAGGCAAATCGGGTCTATGGGAGACTTTGCCCATTGCGGAGCCTTTGTCATTGATAAACTCTTGTAGGTTTTTGTCATCATAAATCCCCATCGTGGCGACTATCGAAGGATGTGATTCAGCTCCTATGGCTAATTCCTTTTCTTGTGACATAAATATCAGCTCTTTTTTACCAGTTACTGGATTTTTAGTACAAGCAGAAAGAAACCACAATGCAAAAACACTTAATACTACATTGGAAAATATTTTGATTTTCATAAATTATGAATATTAACTTTAGAATTCTTTAAATCGTATTGGGTATTACTTTTGATAGTATAAGTGTAAGAATCGTGCCAATTTAGCGGATGACGGTTAACTTACACCCCAGATCATCAACAAAACTAGCTTATATTTTACGGTGCAATCTAAAAAAGGTAACTATTTTTAATTTTCGAAATTGCCCTAACCACTTTTTTGACACCTATGAATTCAGAAAAAATCACCTATAGTTTTCTTCCCAAGTGGGCAGCCAAGCTGGATTTTTTGGGACTTTTCGAGAAGGATCCATTTGGTAACTATTTAGTAATCAAGAGGTTTTTTATTTTCATAATTGGTTGGTTTACCTATTACCGTTATACTGGAGTAAATAAAATTGAGATCACGGGAGGCGAAAAACTGACCAAGCTACCGGATCAGGGTGTACTCTTCCTGTCTAACCACCAAACCTATTTTGCAGATGTAATTGCTTTCTACCATATATTTTGCGCAACAAAATGGGGATATAAAGACACTATTTCTCCCCCATTTTATTTGTTCTCCCCACGAGCAAGGTGCTATTATGTGGCTGCCTCTGAAACCATGAAGGCAGGTATTTTACCAAAACTGTTTAGTATTGGAGGTGCTATTACGATTGACAGGTCATGGCGTGCGAATGGGGAAAATGTAAAAAGGGAATTAGACAATTCGGGCCAAGACAAAATTGGAGCGGGTCTTAAACACGGCTGGGTTGTAAGCTTTCCACAAGGTACCACCAAACCTTATGCCCCTATAAGAAAAGGGACTGCTTATTTAATCAAAGAGCACCAGCCTATTATTATTCCAGTTGTAATTAATGGTTTCCGCAGAGCTTTTGACAAAAAGGGTCTGAGGTTCAAAAAGCGTAATACCAAATTAACCGTTCATTTTAAGGATCCAATGACGTTCGAGCCGGATGAATCCATTGAACAAATGGTGGCTCGGGTAACGGAGGCTATTGAACAAATAGATCCTACCAGCTGATTTTTTGGTGCATTTATTGCTTTTTGGCGTAATTATTTTAAACTACCAGATACACATCTCAATACTATCTGCTTATGAAAGTTTTAATTACTGGTGGAACTGGCCTGATAGGAACTAGACTTACCCAGCTACTGCTCAACCGTAATTATAAAGTTGCCTACCTCAGCCGTTCTAATTCCGAGATACCGAATGTAGAGGTTTTCAAATATGATACCCAAAAAAATTACTTAGATGAAAGGGCCTTTGAAGGGGTAACCCACCTCATACACCTAGCGGGTGCAGGAGTGGCCGATAAAAGATGGACGAAGCATCGGAAAGAGGTGATTATATCAAGCCGAACAGAAACCATCGGCCTATTAGCTGCGTATCTCAAAAAAAGTAAACATCCACTAAAATCCTTTGTATCAGCATCGGGTAGTAGCTATTATGGAGAAGATACGGGTGAAACCAAACAGGTAGAGACCTCCTCTCCGGGCTCCGATTTTTTATCAAAAGTGACGGTACTTTGGGAAGAAGCAGCTGATAAAATTCAACAACTCGGTATTCGTACTGTCAAATTAAGAACAGGAGTTGTATTAAGTGAGCATGGCGGAGCCATTCCCAAAATAGCCCAACCCGCATGTTTCGGCCTTGGTGCTCCACTGGGATCAGGGCAGCAATGGATGTCCTGGATACATATCGACGACCTTTGTAGGTTGTATATTCAAGCTTTGGAAAATGAAAATTGGACTGGTGCTTACAACGCAGTGGCTACCCTCCCAGTCCGCAATAAAGACCTCACATCAAAAATTTGCAAGGTTTTGAACAAACCTCAATTTTTACCTTCTGTTCCTTCTTTTGCACTACGACTCGCTTTCGGAGAAATGGCCAATGTAGTACTCGGAAGTAGTTATCTTATCAATCAAAGAATAGCGGAAGAAACTAGTTTCACCTATTTTTTCGATGACCTCGAAGTAGCACTGAAAGACGTTTTGACTCCCTAGCAAAACTGCGTTATTCCCCTGGCTCTTCCTCAAAAAATAGTGTTGGAAGATAACCACAAAGTCCGTTGGATACTGCCATTGAGGTCGTCCAAGGTATTAAGCAGGACATTTCCCTCAGTCTCTACAGACATTTGAAGTCCAACAAAAGACAGCATCTCGTTGAGTAACTCTTGTAAAGGTGTATTGGTATGAACACAAGTAGTCCAATACCACGGTAACTCTTCCCCCGCAATTTCTTCCACTATATCCTTGTAGTCCTGTAAGGTATAACCCACAAAAGGCTTTCCGAATCGTTGCCATAATACACGCATTACATCATCAAGGGATTTTTGATGGCTGCTTTGTTTTCTCAAGTAAAGATCCAAAATCATTGCTACCAAGGCTCCTTTATGATATACGGAAACTTTTCGGTTAGGAATACCTTTTTCATAGCCGTCTAACCACAAATCGAAGGAAGAGTCAATCAAAGACTGACTAGCATCAGCACTAAATTCAAAATGACGCTTCATATAGACCTGCAATTCCTTGAAATAGGCTTCATCATCAAATACCCCGGCCCTTTTTAAGAACAAATCACCATAATAGGTAGTGCAGCCCTCGGCCACAAAACAAGTTCCAAAGTAATTCTCTTGGGTATAATCATATGGTAAAAGCTCAATGGGCCTGATACGGATAACATTCCAAGTATGAAATAATTCATGGGAACTCACACCTAGCAAGTCGTTATACAACCCCTCCCCTTCCTCGTCTGGCCCAAGTACCACCATCGTAGAATTCCGATGTTCCACGCCATGGTAAAATGCAGTGGGTAAAACGAGGTTTATAAAATGATAATCTTGCTCCGGAAACTCATGCATAGTAGCCAGCTGCTCTTTTGAAAACCTTTTAAAAGCACTTTCAATACGCTTCCAATCGGGCTTCCAATTACCATGCATCCAAATATGGAAATTCACCCCATCCACCTCATAGGCACTATGTTGCATGGTTTTGGAAGCCAGCAGCGGACTATCTACCAGATGATAAAAATCATTGGCTTCAAAGTATTTGGCTGTCTTTTTCAAGCCACACGCCACAATATATCCCTCTGGCAAATCAAGGTTCAAAGTATATGCTTCCTGTATGCGACCTTCCACATAAAAAGCAAAATTGATAAAATTAAGATACCAAAGTGTTGCATCAATATAACTAGTACCTGCATTTTGTTCAAAGGCATAATAGGTATACTTTAAAACCACCTCGTGAACGCCTTTGGTGCTAACCCTCCACCGGTCCTTCGTGATTTTTTCTAAGGGTAGTTTATGGCCATCAACACAAAAGGCATCAATATTTTGAATATTTTTGGCAAAGTTTTGAATTTCATACCTACCTGGCCGCCAAGCTGGCATTTGGATCTCAATATTTGGTTCTGTAACCTGATTGATAGTGAGTGTTATATCCAGAAAATGAGCGTTCGGACTGGGTGCGGTGATATGGTAATGCATAAATTTTTTTACAGGAATAATAAGAATTGAAGCATTCAAATAAACCAAAATAGCTTAGTATAACGTTTCAATTAACAATCTGATCAAATAAACGATTTTTAGATGAAAAATAAAATCAGTGCTCTCCTCCTTATAATAATTTGTTGTTTGATTATAAATAACGTTTATGCCCAAAATGAGGAGTACTATCGTCCCGATTCCTTGAACCCTGAAAAACAGGTAGAATACAAGCCAGTGGAGAAATCGCTTCGTGAAATAAAAGTCATGCAAGAAAAAGATTTCAACCAACGTCCACCTATTGACCGGCTGCGTATCGGAGGAAGCTTTGGGTTAAGCTTCGGGAGTATTACAAATGTGAACCTATCGCCTATGGTCGGTTACGAATTAACTGAAAAATTAGTAGGCGGTGTGGGAGCTACGATTATGTATTTCAAGTCCAAATATTATCAAATAAATACGGCCTATTATGGCGGCAGAAGTTTTTTGATGTATGCCGTCGTTCCACAAGTTAATATAATTGGAGAGTTTGAAGCCATGAATGTGGAAGCCTCTTACCAAAAACGAAAATGGCTTGGTTCCCCGCTGATCGGCGCGTCCTATACCCAACCTTTAGGCGCACGTTTTACCAAAGGGGTACATTTAACGATATTATACAACTTAAACTATAACAATCAAATTGACCCATACAGCGGTCAAAATCTATCTCCTTATAGCAGTCCTTTTGTGTTTAGGGTAACTTTTCTTTAAAAAGTGTTGTTGGGTAAGGATATCTTTGAAAATAATATGGAGCCTACTTTGGACTTCAACAGTAAATTTGATTTATGGAAAACCCAGTTTTAATATTTGGTGCAGGCGATTTGGGCTTAAAAGCCTTGGATATATTTAAGAAAAACAACGTACTTGTTTACGGATTTCTAGACGACCGTGCAGAACTTCAAGGCAAAGACTTTGGAGACGTTAGTGTATTAGGTACCACTGATGATACCGCCATCCTAAAAATTATTGGCAACAAATGTGAGGCATTCTTGGCAATTGGCGAACGCTCCGTGCGCGAACGATTAGTGGAGACCCTTAATAAGGACTATAAATCCATGCCAGTCAATGCCATTCACGAATCAGCCATCATTGCCGATTCTGCACGAATAGGCCATGGCAACCTGATCGCCTCCAGAACAACTATTGGCCCTGTAAGTGTAGTAGGCCAGCATTGCCTGATACTAGCGGGAGCAGTGATTGATGGTTCCGTACAGGTGGGTGACTTTGTTACTATTGGAGCAGGGGCTATTATCAATGATCGGGTAAAATTAAACGACGGTGTTTTTATTGGAGCGGGTGCAAATATAGTTGCAGGTGTAGAAATTGGCAAAGGAGCGCGAATAGGCGCGGGGTCGGTAGTAGTTGAAAACGTACCCGCCAAGGCCACCTACTTTGGTAATCCGGCCAAAAAAGTTTAATATAGGTATATTAGGATTTAAATATAAGTAACTGACTGCTAAGAGATTCTTATAAAATTAAAAGAGTTATCTATTAATAAAATATTAAAGATAGTTTTCTTTCAAATAAAAAAGATACTACCTTTGCAGTCCTTTTGACATAAAAAGTGAAAGAGCTAAGTAAATATAACATAGACATTTACGGTTTGGAGGACAAACGGTATGACTATGATATGGAATCGGGAGATGCCTTTTTTGAGGAATTCGACCAAGATTTAGTAGAGCGAGGACGTATTAAGACGCATATCATTCTTAATAAAACCTCCACCATGATGACTCTAGATTTCCAGATTGAAGGACAATTGGAGTTAACATGTGATCGCAGCTTAGAAAGCTATGAAGAGTCTTTTTCATCGGAACAAAGAATGATCTTGAAGTTCGGAGATCGCGATGAGGAGCTATCAGAAGAAATAGAGTTGATCAACAGAAATACAAACCGTATTAATGTTGCCAAATATATTTTTGAATTTATAGCACTTGCTTTACCTGTCAAGAAAATACATCCGAAATATCGAAAAGACGATGATGACGATCTGTTTTCACAAGATGATGAGGAGGCAGTATTGGTTTATTCTTCGGAGAAGCCCAAGCAAGCGGATGAGAGTAATGAAGAAGAAGTAGTAGATCCCCGGTGGGAGGCACTAAAGAAGCTGAAGGGATTATAAACGACACCTTCGCCAACCCCGAATCAAAAGAGTATATAAACAGAAAATTAACAATTAGAACATAACAGATCATGGCACATCCTAAGCGGAAAATCTCCACAAGCCGTCGCGACTCACGTAGAGCGCATGACTTCCTTACAGGAAAGCAGTTGGGAGTAGATTCTTCAACTGGTGAGATTCATCAATTTCACCGTGCTCACGTACACGAAGGAAACTTAGTATACCGAGGCAAAATAGTAGTAGAAAACTACAGCAAAACGGTCTAGATTCAGAAGATGAAAATAAGTATTTCGTGATAACCTCATAAAAGTTATTGCGAAATTCTTTTTTACTACAGCTCATCTGCTAAATTTACACCTTTGATTTCTAAACTTATCAGTAAAAAAACTGCGTGTAAATGAAAATTGCGGTAGATGCTATGGGGGGGGATTTGGCTCCACAGGCAATAGTGGAAGGAGTTATAGCGGCCTCTGCCGGACTACCTTCGGATGCGAAAATCGTATTAATAGGCAGGAAAGATGTAATATTGGACCTTTTTAAGAAATTAAATTACCAGGGTTCCGATATTGAAATTGTTCATGCCGACGATGTAATTGAAATGGGTGAGCACCCTACAAAAGCGCTTTCCCAAAAGCCAAACTCCAGTATTGGGGTGGGTTACAAACTTCTTAAGGAAAAAGAAGTAGATATTTTTTGTAGCGCAGGCAATACAGGCGCGATGCACGTAGGCGCTTTGTTTAGCATAAAGGCAATCGACGGGGTACTACGGCCCGCCATTGCAGGTTATGTACCTCAAACGAACGGAGGGCACGCCATTATGATGGATATTGGAGCTAATGCAGACTGTAAGCCAGAAGTATTGGCACAGTTTGGAGAATTGGCATCGTTATTTGCACAATATACCTTCCATATTGAAAAGCCACGAGTAGCACTAATGAATATTGGCGAAGAGGAGAAAAAAGGCTCCCTTACTACGCAGGCTACTTATCCGCTGCTGAAAGAAAATAAAAGAATTAATTTTATTGGAAATATTGAAGGAAAAGACCTTTTTACAAACAAGGCGGATGTCATTGTAACCGATGGCTTTACCGGCAATATCTTGTTTAAAATGGGTGAGTCTCTTTATGATATTATGAAAAATAAAGGCATTAAAGATGACTTTATTGACCAAACTAATTACGAAGCTATTGGGGGAAGCCCTATTGTAGGCGTAAACGGTAACGTTATGATAGCTCACGGTGTTTCATCCCCTTTGGCTATTCAAAATATGATTGGATGGGCCTATAAGCAGGTAAAATCAAAAGCTTATTTGCATATTGCCCAAGCATTGAACTGATCATTATTATGAAATACAACGGCTCTACTTCGGATGAAAACAGAAATCAATCTTGTCCTTCACCAAAATTCGATAGGATTTTGACTGCCAAAAATAAATCATGACCCAAATAAGAGCCTCTATTACAGGAATACAAGGGTATGTACCAGACTATATACTCACCAATGCGGAATTGGAACAGATGGTTGCCACTAACGACGAATGGATTGTTAGTAGAACTGGGATTAAAGAAAGACATATACTTAAAGGAGAAGGCTTAGGTAGCTCACACATGGGAGCCAAGGCCGTAAAAGGACTACTTGAAAAAACGGGTACCTCTCCTGATGAAATCGAACTTCTTATTTGCGCTACCACCACACCAGACTATATCTTTCCTGCTACTGCAAATCTAATTTGCGATATGGTTGGTATACGAAATGTAGGTGGTTTTGACATAAATGCTGCTTGTTCTGGATTTGTTTATGCCCTTACCCTAGCATCACAATTTATTGAGACCGGTAAATACAAAAAGATAATTGTTGTTGGAGCCGACAAAATGTCGTCTATCGTGGACTATACAGATAGAAAAACCTGTGTCCTTTTTGGAGATGGGGCAGGCGCTGTTTTGCTGGAACCGGATACTGAAGGAAACGGAGTCATCGATTCTATTATCAGATCCGATGGTGCTGGCCAACCCTACTTAAATCAAAAAGGAGGAGGGAGCCGATACCCACCCACACAGGAAACCATAGATAATAACTGGCATACCATCTACCAAGATGGCGCGCAGGTATTTAAGTTTGCGGTCAAAAATATGGCCGACATTGCTGCCGAAATAATGGAAAAGAACGGTCTGACGGGGGATAATGTAGCTTGGTTAGTTCCGCATCAGGCCAACAAACGAATTATAGAAGCCACAG
>CAXBLH010000167.1:0-10808 GCA_963976315.1 uncultured Dyadobacter sp. | reverse complement strand
TGGTATGTTGGTGATTTGACTTTAATATAAACTTCAGTTTAACCGGTACCAAACTGTAATATTTTAACCATTCCTGCTACCCTCCCTTTTATGCTGGAATTTGCCTGTAGCGTAGGGTAGAGGCTGCTACCCCAAATTCGGCAGGTAATTTTAAATCAGAAATTAAATTCAAACCTACTTTAATTAAAGCCATATGATGTACCGCATGTTCGATGTTGTAAATCAGCTCTCTGTTATACGTGGTGATGATGCTAATTGTATCTTCATCTTCAATGGAATAGTCGCAAACTAACATTAATGGCTTGTCTACTTTATCGATTGAATTTAAAATTTCGGTAAGAGCGGCAATAGCAAAAGTTCGATTTGTTTCAATTCGGAAATCCCTTTTTCGGAGCTCATAATTAATAGTGCCGCAAGAATACCCCTTATTCAATTCCATAAAAAGCTCTATTACATGTCGCAGGTGCTGGCCTATTGTGGCACAGCTTAATGCTTCAATTGGTTGAGAATATTGAATGTCTGTAATTTCTGATAGCGCTTCTTCAAGCTGTTGAAATAAATTTTGAATAGGTTTTTTTAGTTTCATATTTTCAAAAGCATCGGATTTGATTCATTGAGTAAGGAACTTTAAGTGTCAATAGCTCCCCATTTTGCCAATTTTATATACGCTTCCCTTTCAGTACTAGATTTACAATCTGGTCTTTTTTGTAAAAAAGTAACAATATACAGCAAGCCATAACTACCAAAGCATATATAAAAAGCTGTCCATTATCGTTTTGTATCACTATGCCTAATTTGGTTAAGTGAGATATAATCGCTCCCGACATAATACCTACGCCAAGCAAGGCTCCGAATGCCGTGGTAGATGGTATCATTATCAAAATGATGGCTATTATTTCCATGATACCCGTCCCATACCGCCCCCATGGCTCTAGGCCCAAAGTGGTAAATAGCTCAATAGATTCTGCTGCACCAGAAAATTTAAAAAACAGACTTTGAAACATAATGAAACTTGCCACTATCTTTAAAGTCCAGAGAAGTTTGTTTGATGGTTGCATAATGAAATAAATAATGAGTGATGAAGTGTTTTAATTAATGACGTAAACATCAAAAATACCTTACAAGATAATACTATTTATTTTCGATCATACTTTTAATGATTCGCTCTTTATCGGTTTCTGGTAGTACCTTCTCACTGCAATCCTGCGTTTTTATAGCCTTATTCATGATTTCATTTTGAGTATGAAACCGTTTGCAAAACTTACAAAGTACCAAGTGAAACCAAAGCCCTCTACGTTGCTTGGGCGTTAACAAATCCTCTTCTTTTTTTAAAATGTAGTCAATTGCGATTTTACAGGTGATCATGTTTTTTATAGGGGTAAATACAATTATTTCTCAAACCAGTTTTTTTCTAAACATGAGCGAAGCTGCATTTTGGCACGGTGCATTAAAACCCAATAATTCGATTCGGTAATGCCTAATACAGCTACGATTTCTGAACTATCTAGTCCGTCTAAATATTTCAAGGAGAACACTGCTTGTTGGATTTCTTTTAATCGCTTTTGGCAGTCACCTAGTACATCATAAAATTCGTTTTGTTCCAATTCTGAGTCACTCGCCGGTTCCCAATATTGCGGTCTAGTATCCTTTTTCCAATGCTCATTTTTATTGAAAAAAGATTCTTCCTGTCTATCAAAGTCTATCAATTGATCCGTTTTGTGTTTGGCGTTTTTGCGGTAATGGTCCACAATTTTGTTTTTTAGGATACCAAAAAGCCAGTTCTTGATGGAAGCATCTCCTTTGAAACTGTCCTGACTTTTCCAAGCGGCCATAAAGGTGTCCTGCACCAGATCTTTGGCGATAGCTTCATCTTTAACTCTATGTAGTGCAAACCGGAACAGTAAATCACTGTTTTCATTAACCCAACTATCTGCTTCTTTTTGACTAGCAAGTTCGTTCATTCTATATATTTCTTATTTTGATAGTTTAATGTTAGGCCAGTAGTCATCGGCTTTTTCGATATATCCTTCTTGGTCTAAGCTCCATTTCTTTTTTACATCTTGATTGTAATTGAAATATAATTTATGATCGAGAATAGTCCATGTGTCAGCCTCTGTTGAAGCCTTATATCCTTGGGACATTCCATAAGCACAATAGCCTCCATATTGAGGGGCATATCTCTCGGGTTCCTTTATAAATTTATCCAAATTTGTTTGATTCACAAATAACCAGTTAGCGTCTTTCCAATGAAAGCTAAATTCCTTGTTACCTTTAATTGGCTTTTGATGCGTATGAAATGCGACTACATCATACCCGTCAATAGCATAATTGTTCACCTGATAAATTTCTGAAGTAGACGAATTACAACTGATTAACCATGTTAGGATAAGTATACTTAAAATCTTAAAATATTGAGTATTCATAATTAAATTGATTTAAACTGGATTTTTAGAATAAACGGGGGACTATGTAAATCCACCAATATAAGTAACTCCAAATTCAACTTGTGGTCACAACCATTATTTCTCGAGAAACCACCCAACCAGTTTTAAAATGGGATAACAATGGCGCGGAAATATTTTTGCTATCGTTTAATACGTCAGGTATTATCTCGCTGAAGCAATGGCAATGTAATCAAAAAAAGTTTTTGATTACATTGCAACGCATGAGTCGTTCAGTTTTAGTATTTACATAGCTTACCTTTATTTAGTCGTTTAGGTAGGAAAACGAGGGCTTGAAGAATTAATAAATAGAAATATCGTGTAGGATTAAATAAAATGAACCATCCGTGTTACCTATACTCTATTCAGAAAACGACCTAAATTTGGAGTCAGACAGGAGATATTGTAAAAACCCTGTGAATTTGTATTCATTATTATTTTGGTCCTAGATAATTTGTAATGGATAACGGATTAGCGGTATAGGGTGACTGGCCTTATGAGAATTAGCCATTTGGTTGTATAAGGTGCTTTTTACAAAAAATATGTTCGACGAGGACGGAAGAGCGGTTCACCTCACGGGTACCTTTTGTGTCTTGGCCAAAAAGTTTCAAATATTACTCCAACCACTATAAATCATAAAGAACCAAAAAGTTATACTATGACTCCAAATTTTAAAATAGGTCTTTTTTCAATTGGCTTAGATGCCTACTGGGATCAGTTCGAAGGACTTAAGCAGCGATTGGAAGGTTACACTTCAATTGTAGAAGGTAAACTGAAAGAATCAGGGAATGAAGTTATCAACCTGGGATTAATAGATAACAGCACGGCCGCATTCGAGGCTGGTCTGAAATTCAAGAAAGAAGGGGTCGATATTATCTTTCTTTATATTTCTACCTATGCGTTATCTTCAACGGTGTTGCCTGTGGTGCAAAGGGCGAAGGTTCCCGTAATTATATTGAACTTGGCACCCGAGGAAGCTATAAACTATAAAGCGTTTAATAAGCTGGCAAATCGCAAAAAGATGACCGGCGAATGGTTGGCCTATTGTTCTGCGTGCCCTGCACCGGAAATCGCCAATGTGTTCAAAAGAGTGGGGATTCAATTTCATGAGGTTGTAGGGGTTTTAGACAATGATGAGGAAACTTGGCTTGAAATTCAGGAGTGGGTAGATGCCGCCATGGTTAGCCATACGATGTCTTATAATAGACTGGGCTGTATGGGGCACTATTACAGTGGAATGTTAGATATTTACTCAGACCTCACTGCTCAATATGCCGTTTTCGGAGGTCATATGGAACTGATTGAAGTGGACGAACTATCCGCTATGCGCCATTCGGTATCTGAGATAGAGATTAAGAATAGGGTCAATCACTTTTATGAAGTTTTTGACGTCCAAAGTGATTGCTTAGAAAGTGAATTGAAAAGGGCTGCAAGAACGGCCATAGCGCTGGATAAACTGGTGGAACAATACCAGCTAGGCTCCTTGGCATATTATTATAAAGGCACGGAGGGGTCCGACAACTATGACACCATGAGTTCAATAATTCTTGGAACCTCGTTGTTGACCAGTAACGGAATCCCAGTTGCTGGAGAATATGAGATAAAAAACGCTCAGGCCATGAAAATTATGGATTCTTTTGGTGCAGGTGGTTCCTTCACAGAATACTATGCACTTGACTTTAAAGAAGATGTGGTACTGATGGGGCATGACGGTCCTGGACATATTGCAATTGCCGAGGGGAAGACTCGTGTAAAGCCTTTAGAAGTTTACCATGGTAAGGTAGGCCAGGGGCTCTCCATCGAAATGACTGTTAAGAATGGGCCTGTGACGTTACTTTCCGTTGTGGAGAATGCCAAAGGTGGTCTTTTGTTTTTGATAGCCCAAGGTGAATCGGTTCCAGGGCCTATTTTGGAAATCGGTAATACTAATAGCCGCTATCAGTTTTCTATTGGGGCACGAAAGTTTGTTCAGCAGTGGAATAGCCACGGACCTGCGCATCATTGTGCTGTTGGGGTGGGAAATATTACGTCAAAATTGAAAAAATTAGCTGCTCTCCTTAATATTGAATGTATTGAAGTTTGCTAACTTAAATAGGAACTTATTATGACTGATTTGGTAGGCGACTTTTGTATTTAAAAAACAGGAACCTGCATTTGGCTCGTAAATCGATTTTATAAAAAACTTGATAGTCGATAGCCGTCGGACCATTGCACCACCAAACCACTCATGGTAATGTCTATTAATTAGGACAAAAAACTTATTAGTGCCCTGTTTTTTATTGCTTGGGACTTTAAGGTTGTTTAAATTGTGTAGTTGTTGGTCAATAAAGACGCATCACTCATTAAAAGATAAAAGGAAATTACAATGAATAGCATTATTAAAGCAGACGATGTCGCAGAACTAATAAATAAAGGTGATACCGTTATTGTGGATGCTCGTGGTGGGGCTGATGCTTATCAAAGGTTTTTAAAAGGGCATCTCGAGCATGCATTTTTTTTAGACTTGGAGACAGATTTGTCGGCTCCTACCCAAACACCCGAAAATGGAGGAAGGCACCCTTTGCCAGCTATTGAAAAATTTGCAGATCTGTTGGGAAGGTTAGGGATAAGGCCTTCAACGAAAGTCCTAATCTATGATGATAAAAATGGTGCTATGGCGGCTACTAGGTTCTGGTGGATGTTGAACGCTGTCGGACACCAGCATCTATATGTTGTGAGTGGTGGATTTTCGGCATTAATTAATGCGGGACTGAAAATTACAACCGATGTGTATTTGCCTCAAACGGACTTTGAACCCTATCCAGTGCAGAATTGGTCAGTTCAATATGTTGGAATTGAGGACGTTGAGAAATCTATCTCCGAAAACTCTGCCATAGTGATTGACGTGAGAGAAGCTTATCGGTATAATGGTGAAAGTGAACCGATTGATCTAATTGCTGGGCATATTCCTGGTGCCATTAACCTTCCATATACTCAAAACTTGGATGAAGAAGGTCGATTTTTAGAAGCAGAGCAACTGAACGAAATTTACTATAAAACATTAGGTGAACATGCTGCTAACAATATTATTGTCCACTGCGGATCGGGTGTTACCGCATGCCATACGCTCTTAGCTTTGGCGAATGCAGGATTCAATAACACTCAATTATATGTTGGCTCATGGAGTGAATGGTCGAGAAATGCCAAACCGATGGTCACCAAAATGCAGAATTGAGTGATTGGATTTTTAGATTCAACTTATTATACAAAACTACGACAAGCTCTATTAACCAATTTTTTTACTGTATAGAGTCTGTCGTAGTGGAATTAAACTCCAAATTGAACAAAGTGGTGGTCTAAATGTTTATAGAACATCGAATTCCATTCATTCTTGGAAAGTTTACCAAAGGAATGAGATTCCCTTCCGTCGAAATGTGCGGCCCCTAAGGATTGGGTGGTTTTTAGAAAATCTATTAAACGACTCTTCTCAACATTGAAATTTCGTTCGTCCGTAATAAGAAAATCAGGTGCGGTTCTACTGTTTTTAGGATAGGGCTTCTCGCCCACAACGATATTTTTAACAAAAGATTTCAGTATGAATTTCATAAAGAAATTAGGCTGTTTGAAAGTATCTTCATAAATATATTGATAGGTAACACTGCAATGAGCCAGCATTTGAGCTACATTCATTTTGCCCCATTGCGGCTGAGAGCTGCTATTCAGGTTCTGAATTCTTTCAATTAACTTTTCTGTAACTTCTTTAGAAAATATGTCTGGATAGGGCATGGTTTATTTGGTTTGATTGATGAATACAAAATTAGTACTTCGTAATAGGATTAGGGTGTGCTACTGAAAAAGTTACTAAAATATAACATTTGATATTGTATCGCATTTTTCCAATATGGCCAAGAATGACCACCTGGCCTGGAAATGTAATCATGGGGAATGTTCCGGTAAATCAATTCTTGATGCAATTTTTCATTCACTCGAAAGAAAAAATCGTCTACGCCGCAATCAATAATAAACGCCATGGAATTTGGTGTGAGCAGGTGCAGTAAGTTAATAACGGTATGTTTTTCCCATACCTCCGGGTTATCGGCATATTCGCCCAGTCTTTTGGACATCTCCCAATTTTTAGGAAATGGCCGTATGTCTACTCCACCACTCATGCTGCCAGCTGCACCAAAAATCGACTGGTGTTTAATGCCCAAATAGAGCGCCCCGTGCCCACCCATACTTAAACCAGTAATGGCTCGGCCTTTCCTATCCTTAATGGTTTTATATTGCTGGTCAATATAGGGTATCAATTCCTTTGTTATATAAGTTTCATATTGCCATTTTTTGTCAGTAGGGCTGTCCCAATACCAGCTCGATACATTTCCATCAGGACATACAATAATCGTATTGAACAAATCAGCATTTTTTTCAAAGCCAGCCCCTTTTTTTGTCCACCCATCATAACGATCACTATAGCCATGTAACAAGGAAACCACCGGTAAGCTTTTCAACTGATCATAGTTGTCAGGTCTTATGACCACCGCCTTTATGGTTTTATTCATAACGGTGCTGAAAGTCGAAATGGTATCTGTTTTTGAAGCAAACGAATATTGGGATCCTAGAAATAAAAGAGAAAGTAGACTGAGGGAAATTTTCCTTTTAAGAGTCATGATTGTGGTGGTAATTGTAACAATTAACTTAAATATTCTTTAATAATAAACATTTTAGATGGAATCCAGTTATTGACTCCTTAAATTTGGAGTAACGCCTACATGGTATATTACAGGTTTGTTTAAATTGAAACCCACTCATAGGCCAACTGTCCTATATACTTTTTAGGGATTTAGATTAATAAAGGGAAAAAACTGTTTAAAGCTTTCTAGTTAACCAAAAGTTCAAATTAATAATTTTATACTAATCCGATTAAATATGATTCGTAAAATTGTCCATTATTCCTTCTTATTCATCGGTTTTTCATTGATGAGTTTAAGCTGTCCGGAAGCCAAAACTGGCACCGATGAGGAAACTGTCAAAAGTGATGATAAATATACTGTGAATTACCGAGGTACTAAGGGGCCAGGTTTTGGTAAAAACATAGTTTTGATTGCCACCGATCATGAGTATAGAAGTGAAGAATCTCTTCCTCAATTGGCCAAAATTCTTTCTAAAAGATACGGTTTTAACTGTACGGTCATTTTCGGGCTGGATGACAATGGTAATATTTTTCCAGGAAGCTCAGATTTAAAGGGGCTTGAGATTTTGGATAAAGCCGATCTAATGATCTTATTCACCCGTTTTTCACATTTTGACGGAGAAGAATTACAACATATTGATGATTATATTCACCGAGGTAAACCCATTGTGGCGTTAAGAACCTCTACGCATGCATTTGCAGGTATTAAAGATCCTAAGTGGGAACATTATAACTGGAATTACAAAGGAGAAAAATCCGAATGGAAAGATGGCTTCGGAGAGCGTATACTTGGCGAAACCTGGGTTTCACATTATGGCAAAAACCATGCGCAGTCTTCTCGCGTAATTATTGAAGAGAATCAGAAAAATAATCCAATTTTTACTGGAGTTAAGGATATGTGGGTGCAGTCCGGTGGCTATACAGCTTACCCTGACGGCGATGTATTGGCACGCGGACAAGTTCTAAATGGTATGACCATTGATTCCAAGCCAGATCCAACCAAAGAGCTATTACCAGTAGCTTGGACTAGAAATTATAAATTAGAAAACGGTGCATCGGGTCGTGTATTTGCTACTACTCATGGAGCATCTCAAGATTTGTTGAATGATGGTTTCAGAAGGATGTTGATTAATGCGGCGTTCTGGACAATGGGCATGGAAAAGAATATCAAAGCGTCCAATAATGTGGATTTAGTGGGTCCTTATAAACCAACAGAATTTAATTTCGATGGATATAAGGTTAATGTGAAACCTGCTGATTTGGCGGGCTGGGAATCTTTAATTA
The DNA here is from genome assembly GCA_963976315.1 of uncultured Dyadobacter sp. GTDB lineage: Bacteria > Bacteroidota > Bacteroidia > Cytophagales > Spirosomataceae > Dyadobacter. The sequence continues at coordinate 2,414 of CAXBLH010000167.1, read as the reverse complement.
TGCCTGGCGAAGTTTTTAAGAAAAAGAAATAGTGTTCCAGTTTTTTTGGAATGGAAGGCATACTTCAAAAGCAAGGAGAGTCCTGGAAACGGGATTCTCCTTGCTTTTTTTATAAACTATATTGAGAATAATTAGGTAGCACTGCTTCGATAGTAGACCACCATTCGTAAATAATCGCCTCGTTAATCGTTTGGAGGAAAAATCTGACAGGCGGCGTCAACTGTCGATTACATTACTGACTAAATCGTGTCAGGATTTATTAGGAGACAGTTATTATTTGACCCAAAGGCTGTCTACAAAATAATGCTTGCAATCTAAAAAGTGAGCTACTTGCCGAAAGTGGTTTTCAGTCGCGATTTGTTCAATCTGTTCAATCGTGTATTTTCTGGATAGTTCCGTCCAAATTAATTCATTTTGGTGGAAGGAATAAGTTTTTTTAAGCTTCTTACTAAAAACCTGTTGGTCTTTTAAACTAACCAAATAGCTACGGACTTCGCCTGTTATTGGGTCGTAGTGACAGTAAAAGTCAAATTGGTTTAATTGGAAATTAGCATCTAACTCTTTATTTAACCTATTTAACAAGTTCATGTTAAACGACTTGGTAATACCGTGCGGATCATCATAGGCTAGTCGGATCACCTTGGGATGTTTTTGCAAATCAAAACCGATTAAGATTTTATCGTCTGTTTCCATGGCCTCGTGGAACTGGTTCAATAATTCAACCGTAGCTTTGGGCTGGTAATTGCCAATATTGCTACCCAAAAAGAGATATAAACTAGGAAGTCCTGTTTTGGAAACTTCTTGCAACATGGTGAAATAATCACCTACGAGCGGTTTTATGCGCAGTTCGGGCAAGGCTTCTAACATGTTGGCTTTCAGGTCGGAAATTGCTTTCTCCGAAATATCAATGGGGACGTATATGAAATCAATGTTTTTTGAAAGTAAGTGTTTCAGTAGCTGCCTGGTCTTAATACCATCCCCTGCACCAAGTTCAACAATATTAAACGTCGATTTAAAAGCCAACGCTTCTGATATCTTATCGCTTTGCATTGCCAAAATTTCAAATTCGCTAGCCGTTGGATAGTACTCGGCCATGTTCATGATTTGTTGAAAAATAGTACTTCCAAGGTCATCATAAAGGTATTTTGACGAAATAGATTTTAATTTTGAACTTAGACCTTTGTCAATATCAAAGGTGATTTCAGTAGCAGTATTTGATTCGGATGTCTTAAGATCCACCGAGTTGATTTCGTTTTGAATCATAGTAATTTGTTGATAGTTAGTGTTTTGCTTACTTTACCAGCCTGATACCAGTAAACTGCCATCTTTCATCAGCATGGAAAAAGTTACGGTAGGTTGCACGACTATGTCCTGGCGAGGTGGCAACAGAAGCTCCTCGGAGTACCATTTGGTTAACCATAAACTTTCCATTATACTCCCCAACAGCACCGGGAGCCTTCGTAAAACCAGGATAAGGTAAATAGGCACTGTTAGTCCATTCCCAACGGGTGCCCCATTTCAACTGTTTGGAGGCAACTTCCCATTCAAATTCAGTGGGTAAGCGCATACCCTTCCATTGTGCGAAGGCGGTCGCTTCAAAAAAATTGATGTGTTTCAGCGTTTCATTGGATTGTATCGGCTTGAGTCCTTTCAAAGTATAGTGGTACCATTCTTCGTTAATTTTGTGCCAATAGAGCGGTGCATCTATATTGTTTTGGTTCACCCACGACCATCCTTCGTCGAGCCACAAATTGAAATTTTGATATCCACCGTCGTGCATAAATTCAAGATACTCCTGATTAGTAATGAGTGTGTTGCTAATCTCGAAATCATGAAGGTATACTTTGTGTTTACCTAGTTCATTATCGAAACAAAAACCAACCCCTTGATGACCAATTTCATATACATTTTCAGGAACAGATATCCATTTTTGGGCCAGTACTAGCGGCTTATCGTCAATACCAGTTTCACTATAAATTGGGAAAGTAGGATTATGTCCGAGTATATACTTTATGTCAGTTAACATCAATTCTTGGTGCTGCTGTTCATGATGTAGCCCTAATTCAAGGAGTGATAGTACCTCTTCCGAAGCATTTACTTCCAGCAATTTGCCAATATGCACATCCACATGTTTTCGGTAAGCATAAACTTGCTCAATGCCTGGGCGCGTAATATTTCCTCGATTTGCTCTTAAAACCCGATTTCCAACATTGTTATAGTAGCTATTAAAAAGGTAGCTAAAATCGTTATGGAAAAGTTGATAATCTTTTAGGAAAGGAATTAGAAGAAAGGTTTCAAAAAACCAGGTAGTGTGTGCCAAATGCCATTTTGGGGGACTTACGAACGGCACAGGTTGCGGAACATAATCCTCAGTTTGTAATGGGCTGCAAATTGCTTCTGAATGCCGTCGGACG
>CAXBLH010000166.1:0-10814 GCA_963976315.1 uncultured Dyadobacter sp. | reverse complement strand
TGCCAAAAAGAAATATAATACCTGACTTGGTTACTTCTGGCCTTGAAAGTGTTGCAGTTCGAATACCCAATCACCCCCTTACCCTTCAATTACTGGCGTTATTGGACTATCCACTGGCTGCCCCCAGTGCAAATCCTTTTGGCTATATTAGTCCCACTTCACCCAGTCATGTCAATCAGCAATTGGGTGAAAAGATTGAACATATTTTGGATGGTGGAGAGTCAAATGTTGGCATTGAATCTACCATTATTGGTTTTCATGGCTCCCAACCAACTATTTATAGGCTAGGTGGGTTATCCATAGAAGCAATCGAAAATGTTATAGGGACAGTTGCTACCACCGCTCATTCTAGTTCTAACCCTCTGGCACCGGGTATGCTTAAAAGTCATTATGCCCCTCGCAAACCGATGTCTCTTTTGGAAAACCGCTCGGATTTTCCCCATCAACTGGATAATTCTGGTTTATTACTATTTGATTCTTATATAACGGGTTACCCCAAGGAAAAGCAACGCGTTTTAAGTTTGAGTGGAGATATTAATGAGGCTGCACGAAACCTGTTTTCATTTTTAAGAGAACTAGATGGTTCTAATGTCGATTACATAATGGCAGAAAAGGTGCCTCCTTTTGGACTTGGACGTGCTATTAATGACCGTTTGGGTAGGGCTGCTGCAACTATGTAACCGATACTCGCAAGTTATCCAAAAAAATGTGGGTGGAAATTCATCAGATAAACTTCGTCAGTAGCTCTGGTGATTGCAGTGTATAGCCATCTAATAAATTCGGTTGTAATTTGCTCTTCTGGTAAATATCCTTGATCAATAAATACAGCACTCCACTGGCCGCCTTGGGCTTTATGGCAGGTCAAGGCATAGGCAAATTTAACTTGCAATGCATTTAGGAATACATCTTTCCTTATCGCCTCGATGCGCTCTTTTTTTGACTTAATATCCGCATAATCCTGGGTTACACTTTCGTACAATTTTTTATTTTCCTCTGTCGACATGGCGGGGGTAGGGGAATGGAGCGTATCCAAAAATATTTTCGATTCGAATTCTGGCTGCTGGTCGTAGTCCGAGAGTCTTAAAGTGGCATCTGCAAATCGGAATCCATGAATTTCTTGGAAATTGCGAAGTTTTAGTATTTCAATAAAATCACCATTTGCCAAAAATCCAGCCGGGGAGTCATCATCAAGTACGGTATAATTATTTCTAACGATCATGAGCCTGTCGCCTCCGTCAATTTCATCTTCTGAAAAATTAATTGCCCGTCTTATATACTCATTGTATTGAACGGCGGCTTTATTGGATCTTGTTAAAATGATCACATTTTCGGGGCCGTATTTGTCGTAAGCATAATGTATGCCCTCTTCCAGCTTGTCACCAGTCATTCGGTATAGATCAGGAAACCCTTTAGTTTGAAGCTTAATTACCGGTTTTTCTCGAATGAGCTGGTCTCGAAGCGCGGTGGCATTATATAATATTCCAGAGTGAAGATCTTGGCGCATTACATCTCTTAATTCTTCTTCAAATACGGAGGTATAATAAGTTTTTTCTAAGTAATCACCATCCAAGGCAGGACTTAGCGCATGTCCAATTGGAGGTAGCTGGGCAACATCTCCAACGAGCATAAGCTTATTGCCGGGGTTTTCAAAAACATATTCTATCAAATCAGCTAGTAAACTTCTATTTCCATAGTCGGCTTCATCAGTAATCATAGAAGCTTCATCTACAATGAATAGTGTATTATTTTGATAGTTTTTTTGGCGTTGAAAAGAGAGTCTTCCTGAGGAGACATCTGCAACCTGCTTGTAAATTTTCTTATGAATGGTTAATGCTAATTTGTTAGCATAGGCCGTCATTACTTTGGCTGCCCGCCCAGTAGGAGCTAGAAGAATATATTTATAACCATAATGTCTGAGCACAGGGATTAAATTACTTATAATGGTAGTCTTACCTGTTCCCGCATAGCCTTTTAGAATAAAACAATCACGGTACCTTTCTAAACCCGACTCTTCAATTAGAAAGTCATTCATTTTTTCAAAAAAACTCAATTGCCCCATCGTTGGTTTAAAAGGGAATTGCTTTTTTAATAAAATAGACGGTAACTGCTCCTTGTTTTTCATACGGGCGAAGCTACATCTAAGGAATGCAATTTCAAAATGGATTAATTTAACAAAATAATACTTACAAAATATTGGATTTTTTTGCAGTAATTTGATATATTAGTTAATAGTTTTGTTTTAAATCCTAACCTACTCAAATATGCAAGTATTCCAAGTCCTAGAAGGTAAATCAATTGATGCTATTTGGTCAATAAGTAAATCCAATACTGTTTTCGAAGCTCTCGAATTAATGTCAACGAAAAATATTGGTGCAGTACTTGTTTTAGAAGGCGAAGAATTGATAGGTATTTTCTCAGAACGGGATTATGCCAGAAAGGTGATTTTATTAGGTCGTGCATCTCGAGATACATTGGTGGGAGAGGTAATGACTTCAAAAGTTATTACGGTAGAGTCTAATCAAAAAATTGAAGAATGTATGCAAATTATGTCTGATATGCATATTCGACATTTACCAGTTAATACGGACGGTAAGTTAATTGGTATTATTTCCATTAACGACATCGTTTCGGCTATTATTAGGGAGCAAAAAGCCCATATAAAGTCACTTGAAAGTTATATTTCAGGCAGTCCTTATTAGACTGTACCACAAGCTGCTTCGTGTTACCATTAGCAGTAGAAAATTATATTCTTCCCATAAAGGATGTACTAGTGGAGGATGGTTTTCTAATTACTGATATCCCAAGTCTTCCAGTATAATCATTGGTGATAAGGTCTGTTAATCAAAACTTAAAGTTTATTGTCCTTAATTTTGGGATCGCTATCTTTACGATTCCAATTTTATGAAAAACAAGCAAAACGATTTAATTAATAAAACATTTGGTCATAAAGTACGTATCAGAGCATGTGGTGTGCACTTTTTAGAGGACCGTTTATTATTAGTAGGGCATCAACTGTCTGACCAAAAGAATGAGCTATTTTGGTCTTTCCCAGGAGGAGGAGTACAATATGGAGAGTCGGTGGAAGAGACAATTATTAGAGAATTTAAGGAAGAAACGGGTCTAACTGTAAGGATAGGTTCGTTTCTATTTGTTTATGAATACCTTAATCCTCCTTTGCATGCTCTTGAAATTTATTTTAGTATAGAAGCTACAGAGGGAGAATTAATGGCAGGTAATGATCCTGAATTACCAGATGAACAGCAATTGATTCAAGAAGTTGCGTACCTTTCTGACCTTCAAATTAAAGAAAAACCCAAGCATCTTATTCATGGTATATTTCAAAAAATCAACCATCTTGAAGATTTAAAAACCCTAAATGGGTATTTTTAGCACGAAATATATATTTTTCTATTCATATAACAGCATTTATCTGTGGCACAAGCTGACAATCAGATTATTGAAATTATTCCAAGTTTATTGGCAGGGGATTCTTCCTTTAATCATGATTCTATACCGTTTTGTATTTTATGTATCGAAGTAGATGAGCGTAGAATTAGATTTTGCATCGTTCGAGATGAAAACATGGAATGTGTTTGGATCGAAGATTATGGGTTCGACAAGATTTTGACAAAAGAGGAAGTTTTTGAGCGGCTGAAGAAGATATTTACAGGGCACTTACTTTGGTCGTCCAACTCGTGGAAAAATGTGAAAATATCCATCAATTCCCATGTTTTTAGTCTGGTGCCTTCAATTATTTTTGATGAAAACGAAGTAACCAACTACCTAAGCTTTGCTACTGGTACGCATACACCCCTGGATGAAACAGTACTGTATCATGAAATTCCAATTGTACATGCAGTAAATGTGTTTAGCATGCCCACTTTATGGTATAATTGGATGGTCAATCATTTTGAGTCTTCCCATATTACTTTTTATCATGTAACAAGTCCACTGATTATAGGATCACTGGTAAGTCATGCAGAAAATGATGATTTACGTATTGTGTCACTGTATTTCGAAATGGATTATTTTACATTAATACTGACTCAAAATAACAATCTGGTGTTCTGTAATAGATTTAAATTTGAAGAAACCTCTGAACTGGTTTATATCGTATTATTTACAATCAGCCAATTAGATGTATTTCCTGAAAATGTAAAACTAATCTATTATGGAGAGATAGCTTCTGATTCAGAACACGTACTAGCACTGAAAGAGTTTTTTCCAAATATTTCTATTGGCAAGGGACCCACTACGTTGAAGTACCATAAACATTGTGGAGACATTCCTGGACACCGCTATTTTGGATTATTTAATACATGTCTCGTATCTTCCTGATTTTTAATTAAATTCTAGTACCTAACCGCAGCCTCAAATCAAATAATAATGAAAAAAATAGCACTCTTTCCTGGCTCATTTGACCCCTTTACTAAGGGTCATGAAGATATTGTGCTGCGTGGATTAAGACTATTTGACGAAGTCGTCATTGGGATCGGAACAAACTCCACCAAAAAACGCTATTTTCCTTTAGAAGTGATGAAGGAATTGATAGAAAGAACTTTTGCAGATTTTGAAAATATTAAAGTGATTACCTATGAGGATCTAACGGCCCATACAGCAAGAATGTTAGGCGCAAGGTTTTTACTAAGGGGATTACGAAATACCACCGATTTTGAATACGAAAATGGTATTTCACAGGTTAATCGTTACGTCTATGCGGAAATTGAAACGGTATTTTTGATTACTTCACCGAATCTGGCACCGATCAGCTCCAGCATAATTCGAGATTTGCATCGGTATGGCCAAAGTGTGGATGACTTTTTGCCCTATTCTTTATCAGAATTAAATCAACTGAACCAGGAATTGTAAAAAAGAAAATATACTCGAACCTTTTGTTACTGAGAAGTGATTGGAGCATCTAAAAGTTAAAAACCGGTTGTTGGCCGGTTTTTAACCTTTTTTAAATCGAACTATTATCCAGATTCTTCATAAGGGTAGCAACTACATACCGAATAGAACTAAAAGAGTTTATGAGTACTTTTTTTGCATCATACGGGGTTAGCCATTCCAGTTGTTCTATTTGTTCTTCCTCTTGCGGCATTAAATTGCTATCATCCATACAATCCAATACGAACCACTTGGTTTTTTTGAGAATCCTATTGTTATTGTCCGTGTAAATATGCCAAGTAGTACATATTTTATCCGTAATCACGGATTTTACGCCCGTTTCTTCTTCTATTTCTCTTACTGCTGCGGCACGAGACTTTTCGGATTTGTCAAGTTTACCCTTCGGTAAATCCCATTTTTTTCGTCGATACATGAAGAGCCATTTGTCATCCTTAATGACGATCCCTCCGGCAGCCTTTATAACCTTGTACATATCCCGCACTTTTTCTTCGATTAAAGATTTTTCCCGGGTAGCCATCGTTATTGATAAGAGCTCTTTGGGAATTGCTTTCTCTAAGGAGCGCATAATTTGCACCGCAATTGATCCCGTTGAATTCAAAAATAGAATATGTCCACTTAACATTTCAATGTTAAATTTTGACAATCGAAGATCTATTATTTGGTCAAATTGTACTGTATCTTCTACTGCGATACGATTGGTCCGCAAAATTTTTATTGGACGGTCGTCAAAAAAAATGATCATTTTATCAATGTTACGTTGAACAGGTGTGCAAAATAACTAAAGAGTTTAGTTTAGACAGCCATTATTATTGATAAATTTGCAATCTGAATAAACAATTCATTTTTGGAACTCCTTATAATACTATTTCTCGTCCTACTTAATGGCATATTTTCCATGTCGGAAATTGCTTTGGTATCTTCTCGCAAGTCAAAATTAGAATCGGCTGCAAAAAATGGTGATGTTTCTGCCGAAGTTGCTTTGAGTTTGGCAAATTCACCCAATAGGTTTCTGTCCACGGTTCAAATAGGCATTACCCTGATCGGTTTATTAACCGGTATGTACAGTGGTGACAAAATAACTCAGGATTTTGAAAGTTATATTTCCTCCTTTCCAGTCGTTGGAGGTTATAGCCATACAGTAGCTGTAGGAACCGTATTAGTTTTAATTACCTATCTGTCATTGGTCCTAGGAGAACTAGTTCCTAAACGCATCGGTATGTCTAATCCTGAGGCCATTTCAAAGTTCATGGCCCGACCCATGCAATTTATTTCTGTGGTTACTGCTCCTTTTATCTTATTGCTAAGCCTTTCTAGTGACTTTATAATTAAGTTATTAAAAATTAAGCAAAGCGAAAATGCTGTGACAGAAGAAGAGATAAAAAGTTTGATGCAGGAAGGAACCAGCGGAGGTGTTTTCGAAGAAATAGAACAAGAAATTGTCCACAACGTATTTCAGCTAGGGGATCGGAAGGTTACTTCTTTAATGACCAATAGACAGGAATTGGTTTGGCTAGACTTGGAGGACTCTATTTCAGTTAATAAGGAAAAAATATTGGATTCGAGGCACTCTATTTATCCAGTAGGTAAAGGGAGTATTGATGAAATTGTAGGACTAGTTTATGTGAAAGACCTCATTGCTACGGATATTGAAAACCAGTTGGTAGCATTGGAATCCTTAATGCGCGATCCAGTTTATTTGCCAGAGAGTAATCGAGCATATCAGGTTCTCGAAAAATTCAAAGAGCAACGGGTTTATTTTGGTATCATCGTCGATGAATATGGAGGGGTTTTGGGCGCCGTCACGATGCATGATATTATGGACGCTTTGGTGGGTAATATTTCCGAGGAATTAGAAGATGATTCTGAAATATATAGACGCGACGATGGATCGTATCTAATAGACGCACAATTGTCTTTTAATGAGTTTTTATCTCATTTTCAGGTTACCGTGAAGGATACGGAAAAAAGAGAATTTGACAGTTTTAATACCTTAGGCGGCTTTGTATTACATGTTTTGGAGAATATCCCGTCCGTTGGAGATAAATTTTCATGGAAACATTTCGATTTTGAAGTGATAGATATGGATCGCAGTAGAATTGATAAATTATTGATTATAAATAATAAAATAGACTCTTCAGAGGAGTGAAATCTTAATATGAAAGAAACAGTTGTCAAAAAAGTGGCTGAATTATTGTTAGAAGCCAAGGCTATCAAATTAAGTCCGGAACAGCCTTTTGTTTGGAGTTCTGGTTGGAACTCACCCATATATTGTGATAATCGTGTAGCATTGTCCTTTCCGGATACTAGAAGTTATATTAAGAAGGCTTTTGCTGCTATTGTTTCAGAAAAGTATGCGGATGTTGATATTATAGTGGGGGTTGCAACTGGTGGTATTGCCATTGGTGCGCTTGTAGCAGACGTTTTAAATCTACCTTTTGCGTATGTACGACCTGAGCCTAAAAAGCATGGAATGGGTAATCAAATAGAAGGCCGTATAGAACCGGGACAAAAGGTTTTAGTAATTGAAGATTTGATTTCTACGGGTGGAAGTTCCTTGAAAGTAGTAGATGTACTTCAGGCGCAATCCATCGAAGTGGCAGGCATGATTGCCATTTTTACGTATGGATTCGAGATAGCAGATCAAAAATTCAGAGAGAAGGGTGTTCAGCTCGAAACGCTAAGCAACTATGATGCACTTATTACTACTGCCTTAGAACTGGGGGAAGTTACTGAAGCTCAAATCGAACATTTGGCTAACTGGCGTATTTCTCCGGACACGTGGGGTAGAGATTAGAAGGACTTAATTGATTTTTAAACTTCATTAAGTGCCTGCATAAGCAGTCAGTGATTATCAAGAGGATGGTATACTGGTAACCCATCAGGTCTGCCAGTTTGCCATCCTATTTTTAATCATCAGCCTTTTATTAAAAATGTATATAATTAACCAGGTCATGACTGGTTTTTTATCAGCACATTTCTAAAAAGGTCGTGATAAAGTCAAGTGTAAAAATGTGTCTTCGGTACAGTTTGCTAGTTACTATTAGTAAAGGCTATTTCAGAATTTAGCAGCGAGGCACCACCAACCAGCCATTAATTTCAGATGTATTTCTCCTTTTCGTAGGGGTATATCGTTTTAACCAACATGTACGGTTCAATAAATCACCTATTTTTTAACCACTTTCCTTTTGTAGTTTCAACTTCCATAGCTTGTTGTAGGGAGTAGCAGGTAGTTCTGCTCTGGTGTTCGCCTGATAATCTTACTTTTTCCATCTCGCCACTTGCCATTCTTTTTGCTCCTCATTGGAGAGAAATGTCCATGCTACTATCCTGGTTGATTTGTTGCCAGTACCCATAGGAATTGTTTTAACCTGGTCTGCACCATATTTTTGCAACGCACTATAAATTCCTTTTAGATTGGATTGTTTGGAAACCAAAGTAGAAAACCAAAAGCAGTTTTTAGAAAACTTTGCGCTTTCTCGTATCATATTATGAATAAACTTGTATTCGCCTCCGTCACAAATAAGTTCTTTACTAACGCCAGCAAAATTGAGTAAGGGCGATTTGCTCTCTTTCCCGGTAAGGTTTTTTATTTTTCTTTTGGTCCCTTTAATGGCCTCTTCCGCAGAGGAATGGAAAGGAGGGTTACAAATAGCCATATCTATTTTTTCTTCTTTACCAATAATCCTAAAAAAAACATCACTAGGATCTGTTTGAAGCCGACATACAATTTTGTCTTTAAGTTGTGGGTTTGCTTCAATAATTTGCTGAGCAGAGGCGATGGATTTTTCATCAATATCAGAACCTATAAAATTCCAATCATATTCTGTAACTCCAATAATTGGATAAATGCAATTGGCACCAACGCCGATATCAAAACAGGTTATTTGCTTGCCGGTAGGTATTCTTCCAAAATTATGAACAGACAATAAATCTGCAATATGATGGAGATAGTCTGCACGGCCAGGTATGGGCGGGCATAAATTTTCTTCTGGGAATTCCCAATGAGCAATGCCATAATAATGCTTTAAAATTGCTTTATTTAAAAGCTTTACTGCCGAAGGATTTGAAAAATCAACAGAATCTTCCCCATATTTATTCGGTGCGATATGGTTTTTTAATGCTGGTGTGCCCGTCAACAAAGCAAGTAAATCATAGCGTTCTTTGTTTTTATTTCGAGGATGTAATCGTGCTTTATCTTGCTGTTTTTTTTCTGCGGACATGTTATCTATGCTTAATTATATTACTTTTTTAAGAAGCGGACTTTGAAAAGTACAAAGTCGTTAAGGAAGTAAAGCTATGAAAAAGGAACAGTATTATCAGGAATTAGAACGTAAAGTTTCATATACAGTTAATAGAACTTGCTGATTTGCTATTTTGGGTTTTAGAAAATAGGATTCTAGCGAATGCATTTTACTATTCTGTTAATTCCTCATTCTATCTGACATTTCAAGTTAAAGTTCTCCTAATAATTTGTTTTCTTTACGAATGCATAGTTCCTAATCCTTAAAACAACCCTATTATTGATGGAAAACAGAAGAGAATTTCTCAAGAAAGCATCCATTTTTTCAAGTGCACTTGGTCTGGCTAGTATCATGCCCGAGTCGATTCAGCGTGCATTTGCCATAAATCCAGAATTAGGTAGTACCTATCTGGATGCGGAACATGTTGTATTTTTAATGCAGGAAAATCGTTCTTTTGATCATGCTTTGGGTACTTTAAAGGGTGTTCGGGGCTTTAACGACCCTCGTGCATTACAACTTCCCAACAAAAATCCAGTGTGGCTACAAAGTAATAAAAAGGGGGAAACGTTTGCTCCTTTCCGTTTGAATATTAAAGATACTAAAGCTACCTGGACTGGTGCATTACCGCATGGCTGGAACGATATGGTGGATGCCCGAAATAATGGTAACATGAATGGTTGGCTTGAAGCTAAACGTTCTGGAAGAGAAGAATATGGAGAAGTTCCTTTAACGTTAGGTTATTATAACCGGGAGGATATTCCATTTTATTACAATTTGGCGGATACCTTCACCGTTTGCGATCATAATTTTTGTTCCTCATTAACTGGTACGAGTCCCAATAGATGTTTTTTCTGGACAGGAAAAATTCGGGAAGAGCAAAATGAAGATTCATTTCCTCATATTTCGAATGGATATATTGACGGCTCTGAACGATTAACCTGGCGAACTTATCCTGAATTACTTTCGGAACAAGGCATAGACTGGCGGGTTTATCAAAATGAACTGAGTGTGGGTGTGGGATTCGAGGGAGAAGAAGATCGCTGGCTGGCAAACTTTACTGATAATGATTTGGAGTTTTTTCAGCAGTATCATGTGAAAAGACATCCTGAGCATATGCCCCATTTAAGAAAGCAAAAGGCTGCTTATGAAAAACAATTAGCCGAAAAACCGGATCCTAAGATAGAAGAAAAGCTTGCATATACTCTAAAGGAAATTGCCTTTCTAGAGAAAAATACTATTGATCAACTGACTCCAAAACAACGGGATTTGCACGACCGTGCTTTTACAGTCAATCGGAATGATCCAAACTATCACAATTTGGAGAAAATTACCTATGATGATAATGGTACAGAGCGGACCGCAATGATTCCAAAAGGGGATGTTCTTCATCAGTTTCGAAAAGATGTAGATACGGGTAAATTGCCTACGGTTTCTTGGCTTGTAGCACCGTCTAACTTCTCAGACCATGCAGGTACTCCATGGTACGGCGCTTGGTATTTATCCGAAGCTATTGATATACTTACCAAGAATCCAGAGGTCTGGAAAAAAACTATTTTTGTGCTTACTTATGATGAGAATGATGGTTATTTTGACCATTTACCCCCGTTTGTGGCACCAAATCCAAAGGATCCTTCTACTGGTATTGTTTCTAAGTCGCTTGATATC
>CAXBLH010000165.1:0-10844 GCA_963976315.1 uncultured Dyadobacter sp. | reverse complement strand
ATAACGGTATGCTTCGCTATACAGATTATGATAAAATTAGCGGTCGTATCAATGCCAATACCAGTGCTTTTAACAACCGTTTGAAAATAGGGGCGAACGTACAAATGACTACTTCTAACGAAACATTACAAGCCACTGATATTGGTGGTGGACAAACTACTGGATTGGCAATTACACTAGCACCCACCATTCCTGTTTATGCAAAAGACGGAACATGGGGAGGAGCAATCGGTTCAGGATATTCGGATAGAAACAACCCCTTACACATGCAAAATATTAACCGATGGGACAACAACAATAGGTTAACGCTATTCGGAAATGTTTTTGTTGAAGTGGAGCCAATAAAAAATCTTTTCTTAAAAACAAGCTTAGGAGCGGATAATGCACATTACTATTCAAAAAATATTGAACAGGCATTTGAAGAAGGCTCCTTTGGAAGAACCAATAACAGTCTTACCATTGACCAAAACCGATATTTGAGCCTGACATGGTCTAACACCATCCGTTATAATCTCGATCTGGGCGACCATAAGTTGAAATTTTTAGGTGGAATTGAGGCTATCAAAAATGATTTGACTTCTGAAACCGCTAAAAAGGAAGGATTTGCGGAGCAGACAGAAGATTACTTTGTACTCAATGCTGGTACTGGTAACAGTAATATAATTGGAAATGCGTCCGGCAGCCGGTTGTTGTCACAATTCGCCAGAGTAGACTATGGTTTTTCGGATCGCTACTTAGCGGCAATAACGATCCGTCGCGATGGTTCATCCCGCTTTGGAACGGAAAACGCTTATGGTATCTTCCCCGCAGCTTCCCTTGGTTGGAGAATAGACAAGGAGAACTTCATGCGAAACGTAAAGGGGATTAGCAACTTGAAACTACGTGCTGGTGTTGGCCGGGTGGGTAATCAGGAAATAGGAGACCTAGCTCGTTACGGATTATATGATACTCGATATGGTGCTCGCCAGTCGCAATATGCCAATGGGCACAATGGCTTTTTTGACCAATACTATAATATTGGTACAGCCTATGATTTAAACGGTGCCAATACTGGAAACCTTCCATCAGGTTTTGTGTCCATACAAGGTGCTAATCCTAACTTGAAATGGGAGACTACGGACGAATTAAACGTTGGATTAGATTTCGGATTTTTGAACGGACTTTTCCAAGGGTCCTTTGACTACTTTACACGTAAAACAAGTGATATATTGATCACACCACCAATTGCCTCAGCAGTAGGGGAAGGGCAACTCAAAGTGGTGAATGGCGCTACCAAGTCTAACAAAGGTTTTGAATTTTCCTTAGGCTATTTTGCCAAACCGATGGGAGACTTTACCTACAATGTCATGACGGGCGTTAGTCGATTTAGAGATAAAATTACAGTACTTCCAGAAGAGGTTCGTGCCGCCTATCCTGGAAATGTAACCAATACCATTATCGGTCATTCCCAATTTGATCTTTTTGGCTATAAAACGGCCGGATTATTCCAAAGTCAGCAAGAGGTAGATGCCTCCGCAACACAAGTTGGTGCGGGCCCTGGCCGTATCCGTTATGTTGATACCAACAACGATGGTGTGATCAATGATCTGGACCGGGTGTTCTTTGGTACTACCTTACCTGCCTTTGAATACAACGTAAAAATAGAAGCGTTCTATAAAAATTGGGACTTCTCCGTATTTGGATCAGGAGTTTCAGGACGTAGTGGAATGGACAATTATGCCTTTTACAACAACTTTATAAGAGGTCGTGAAAATGTTGGGCCTGGCGTATTCGATTCATGGTCTCCACAAAATACGGGATCATCCGTGCCAAAGCTTTCATTGTCGGATGTTAATAATGAAACCCGCCCAAGTGACTACTTTAATGTGAGTACTTCTTATTTCAAAATGCGAAATATGCAGCTAGGGTATGCACTAGGCTCTGATTTTGTCGAAAAAATTGGTTTACAACGGGTGCGTCTTTATCTCATGGCCGAAAACCTATTCCTGATTAAGTCAAAAAGCTTCTCGGGGCCGGATCCTGAACGGGTGGACATCAACGCGATCCCCATTCCAAGGACATTCACAGCAGGCGTAAATATTTCATTCTAAGACCTTATAATCAAAAATATTATGAATAAGAAATTAATATATAGCTTAATGCTCACAGGAGGTTTACTTGCCTTTTCGTCGTGCAAAGATTACTTTGAATACCAGCCCAAAGGATTACTATCCTCCGATAATATTCAATCAGCTTCTGGTGCTGAGTCACTGGTAACTGCCGCTTATGCTGGAATTGGCAATGATGAAATGATTGGCCCAATGACCAGCATGTGGGTGTATGGTAGTGTTAGATCCGACGATGCCTTTAAAGGCGGTGGGGGCGTAACGGATGTGGCGGAAGTTGATTTTTATGAGCATTACAACCTTACCCGTGCTGACCTTGGGATTATGCATCCCTATACTTGGGAGAATTTTTACAAAGCTATTTCCCGTTCGAATGCAGCACTCAAAAGTTTAAATAATCTTACAGAGGCAGCATTTCCAATGAAAAAGGAGAGAACTGCCGAAGTACGCTTCCTTCGGGCACATTCGCATTTTATGTTAAAAATGCTTTTCAAAAAAATCCCTTTTATTACCGAGGATTTGACTGCCGACCAAATTCTGAATACTCCGAATGACCAATATACCAATGATCAACTTTGGGATAAAATTGGAGAAGATTTCCAATATGCCGTAGACAACCTACCTGAAAGACAGGAACAGATAGGAAGAGCTAATAAGTATGCGGCAGCGGCCTATCTGGCAAAGCTTCGCTTATACCAAGCTTACCAACAAAACGACCAACATCAGGTTACGAATATAAATAAGGACAAGCTGCAACAAGTGGTGAACCTTACGCAGCAAGTAATTAACTCGGGTCAATATAGTTTACAACCAGACTTTGCCGAGAACTTTATTGCAGAAAATGAAAATGGCCCTGAATCAATATTTGCTATTCAGTATTCGATAAACGATGGGACAGCCGCAGGCCGATTAAGTTATGTGACTGGTCTAAACTATCCACATGGCGCACCTCAGTATGGCTGTTGTGGATTTCACCAACCAAGTCAAACCTTGGTAAATGCCTTCAAAACAGGTGTTGATGGTTTACCCAAATTTGATAATTATAATAACGACAACCTGGATTTAACAAGTGATTCAGTCGACCCGCGCATCGATCATACGGTAGGTATGGACGGCCATCCCTACAAATACGATAACACAAAACCCATGTCCAACAGCTGGATTCGTGACCCGGGGGTGTATGGGTTCTTCCACACCATGAAGGAACAACAACTGGCTTCCAGCGCGTCTTATCATAAAGAAGGCCCATTTATTGGCTCATCCAAAAATATTGATATCATCCGTTATGATGACGTGCTATTGATGCAAGCCGAAGCCTATATTGAACTTGGACAACCAGAAATGGCTCGTCCACTGATAAACCAAATCAGACTTAGAGCAGCTAACAGTACTAGCAGATTAAAAAAATCAGATGGTACTTTTGCTTCAATTTATAATATCGAACAATATACAAGTACGGGATGGACACAAGCATTTGCTCGTCAGGCTTTACGTTGGGAGCGACGACTGGAATTTGCTACCGAAAGCCCGCGTTTCTTTGACTTAGTTCGTTGGGGAATAGCAGCAGAAGTACTGAATAAATACTTAGACATAGAAAAAATAAGACGCCCTTTTTTGTCTACCGCCAAGTTTACAGCAGGCAGAGATGAATACTTGCCTATACCTCAGCGTGAAATAACTTTTACAAAAGGATTATATAAACAGAATCCCGGCTTTTAAATGGAGAATACTTCCATGTTATAAGGGGAATATGAAAGGGGCTTCTTTTGTTTTTAAATGAAATAAAACCAATCCTCAACTTAACTATTATTAATAAAAGATCAGTCTGGCTTTATTAAGAGCCTGTTTGAAGATTCAACCATTTTTAACATACTCTAAACCAAACATTAATATGTTTAAAAAATTAGGAATAGCCGTCCTGTCAGCATTTGTAATATTTGCTTGTCAAACCGAAAAAAAGGAAGAGATTAGCGATCAAATTGAAGAATACCGCCCCGTTTACCATTTTACACCGCCCGAAAATTGGATAAACGACCCCAACGGATTGGTCTACCTAGACGGTGAATACCATTTATTTTACCAGTATAATCCGTTTGGAAACGACTGGGGACATATGAGCTGGGGACATGCAGTAAGCAAAGACCTCCTAACCTGGGAACACTTGCCAGTAGCTATTGAGGAATATAAAAATGCCGACAGTACCCAAACCATGATATTTTCGGGTAGTGCAGTAGTAGACAGTGCTAATACTTCAGGTTTTTTTGAAGCGGGTAAAAAGGATGGTATGGTGGCCATTTTCACCTCTCACGTACATGATGGAAAAGAAGGATTGGCACAACACCAGAGTATCGGGTATAGTACAGACAAAGGCCGTACTTGGAAATTGTATGATAAAAATCCAGTTCTGGATTTGAAAATGAAGGATTTCCGGGACCCTAATGTATTTTGGTATGCACCAGAAAACAAATGGTTAATGTCGGTGGTGAAGCCACAGGAATATATTACCCAGTTTTATGAATCAAAAGATTTGAAAACGTGGAAGTTGATGAGCGAGTTTGGCAAAAGAGGTGATATGACCAAGATTTGGGAATGTCCATCACTTTTCCCGATTCCAGTAGAAGGAAGTAATGAAAAAAAATGGATACTGTGTATTTCAAGCGGACACCGTGAAAAAAATTATCTGGCGATGCAGTATTTTGTGGGTGACTTTGATGGTAAAAACTTTAAAGCACAAGATCAAAACGAAGTATTGTATATAGACGAAGGAAAGGATTTTTATGCTGGTATTCCGTTTAATAATCTTCCTTCACAGCACAAAAATCCTATTATGATTGGTTGGATCAACGACTGGGAATATGCAGGCAAAATTCCTACCCTGCCTTTTAAAGGTGCCATGTCTGTTCCACGTGAGCTAACCTTGAAGAATACCAACGATGGTTATCGATTAATACAAAAACCGGTGTCGCTGAATAGCCTTGCAGGCAAAACGTTTGAAAAATCCGACGTAAAGGTAAATGGTATTGAAGCAATAGATATGTCAGGGGAATCTTATGAATTGACAACCGATATAACGCTAGGTACTGCCCAAAAAGTAGGTATCAATTTACTGAAAAGCGAAGGGGAAGAAAGTAGGTTGATTTACGATGTTGGCTCCGGAGTACTGGCATTTGACAGAACCGAATCGGGAAATGTAACTTTTAGCGACCGTTTTCCAAGCATAGAAAAGGTGACTGTTAAGCCAGAAAACGGCAAACTAAAATTACACGTTTTAGTGGATAGATCCATCGTAACGATTTTTGTCAACGGAGGTGAAAAGGTCATGACCGATATGGTCTTCCCCACCAAGCACGAAGGTAAAATAGAATTAGTATCCCAAGGTGGCGAGGCTACTTTTGATGCCTTACGGATTGTGGAGATAAAGTAAAGGGGGGTATATTGAATTAATTTTGCCCTGGGCAATAGGAAGTTTCACGCTCGCGTTGATGCTACCTATTGCCCAGTTTCTTGTTGGGGATTTGTAGCTAATTGGTAAAAATAGGTGTTAATAATATCGAATTTTATTAGCTCCGTAGGAGCGAAACGTTAATAGTTAACGCATATTTTAATACGCCATTACAATAGCAAACCGAATTAGTAAGTGATTTACGAATACCAATTCCACTATATAACTATGACTTCCACAAAAATTCTACTATTTTAGTTATACTTATATTTCATCTTAATAGGCAGAAAAAATGAGTACACGACCAAAATTAGAATTGGAACATACTGTAACAGATAAGGCTTTTGAATGGGTGGGATGGCTGACGCTGATGCTTATGTGGTTGATGGCATTTGTGCAATATACCAAACTGCCGGATACTATTCCTATTCATTACGATGCAAAGGGCTTAGCCGATGGTTTCGGTGAGAATAGTGGCATTTTGACTTTACCATTTATTGCTACCTGCTTATTTGCTGGCTTAACGTACCTCAACAAATTCCCACATATTTTTAACTATACCACCACCATCACTGCCGAAAATGCATCGGACCAATACCATGCATCCACCAGAACGCTCCGGTATTTGAAACTAATCATCGTCGTAGTATTTGGTTTTATTGAGTTCAAAACCATACAAGTGGCAACCGGGCAGGCAGAAGGTCTTGGAAAATGGTTCTTACCACTGATACTGCTGTTAATGTCGCTACCTACGGTTTATTTTATTAGCAGAATGCTCTTAGCGAATAAAAACTAACATTTGGGATTTATTGAATTTCTAATTGCGGAGTATTCCTCTATTGTGAAATATTCCAACCCACGAACGGCTTTCCCCATGGTAAGTTCACCTTTCCCATAGCTATTTGAAGGCCCGCTAACGCAAAAAAATAGGATCGATTTATATCGACCCTATTCTACTCGAAACGGAAAGTTTCTTTTATTTCTTTTTGGTAGTATCAGCTGCGGCTGGTTTGTCCTTAGCAGCGTACTCCTTATTTAAACCCTCTATAATTTTTTGGGAAACATCTAAGCTTGGATTGGCAAACAAAATTCCACCCCCTAAGGAGTAACCTAATACATATTCGTAGCCATTTTCATTGTTGTATTTCTCAATATACTCACGGATATTTTTGTACAACTGCTCATTTTTAGAAGCTTCTTCCATAGCCAAACCTTGTGCTGCTTGGTCACGATAAGCCATTAAATCCTGCTGCTTTTTCATCAACTGCGCTTCGGTTGATCTAGCTTGATCGGGTGTCATGGTTTGCGCTTTTTGCTGAAAAAACGCAACTTCATTTTGAAGCGACTTACCCTTTTGGTTCAACTCGTTTTCAAGTTGGAAATTTCTATTTTCTAATTCTTTTTTAGTGTCTTTAAAGAAATCATAATTGGTCAATAGAGAGTCTACCTGAACATATACTGTTTTACGGCCAGCAACTACGCTACCATCCGCTGCAACACTACCTGCGCTTGGCTTACTCGAAAAATGAAGAAAAAACAACACCGCTACGGCAAGGGTCAAGACGATGTTCCAGATCAAGGAAGTATTATTATTCACGTTTTTAATGTTTTGTTTTACAAAGAGCGGCAAATATAAGGATTCTAGTCAATAATCTATGGATTAGTAAAAGGACATCTAAAAAAGCACCTACTTTTCTCCAAAAACCCAGCAATTAATGGGGAAAATTTCTTTTCCTATCTATTGGAACTCCTTATAAACAGCATTTTAAAGGAAAAGCCTGTCATGGCCGCAAATCCGCCAACTAGCCCTCCTACTACCACCGTAATCGCTAATAACCAAAAAGGGTTTGGTAAGGTGAAAATTTGAGCAATTCGCTCCGTCATCATTCCTGCTGACGCATCATGTTGGTACCAGCCGTATACCAACCAGGTGGTAGCAATAGCCATAAAACCACTCAAAAAGGATAATCCATAGCTGGTAGGGCGCCAAATATGCACCACCAAAGGCACTACTACAATCATCCACCACGGGGCCACAAATTGGAGCAGTGCAGCTGCTATTAAAATGATAAAATAATTCAGTATCATACCCATTTCAATTTTTTTTGAAGATCATTTTGCTTGTTAGTCTTACATTACTGTCTTCCTTATCCTTTAAGAAAACCAGTTCGTTCAGTTCGCCTTTTTCCCATTTATCCAACATATTCAAATAATACGGGCTACCAGGATTGCCGGATTGTCCACCAGGATAAATCCCAAATGCTTTCGGTTCTGCTCCAAGCTCCACTACCATGCGCCACGACGGCCCGTGGGTTTTAGTAATGGCATTTACAATACTTGCACCACCACCTGTTTTTAACTTTGGAGCATTAAAGGGTTTTATCTGACTACTTAGGTGCCTAATCTCCGCCTCTTTTATGTCCGACCACTGCCATGCAGGACTAATGTTTCCATGCCTAGCAATAAGTGTATCTAAGGTTGCGGAGAAACTACTTAGGACTATTTGCGGCATCGTTTCTACTTGCGGGGTGGTTACATTATCAAACCATTTTGCGTCAGGTTCATTTATTAGCATAAAGAATGTTCTATCGCGTGATGGCATTGCCAACTCCAAGGACTTGGAAGAAAACTCATCCTTCCAAATCGCTTTTAAAAGTACTTGCATCCAAGTCTCAAAAATAGTAGCGGCAATAGATTCTGGGCTGTTCACCATATCCCAGTCTGACAGAATCTTAAAACCTGCATTATAGGTGGAGGTCCCAGGATTATCTCTTAAAATATCCAACATAAATGGCAAGATAGACCTAGCCATTACGCTGAAATTATCATTTTGTAAATGCCTTAGGCTATCCGCATTCGCATTAGTCATTTTTGCCAAACGCTCATTAATTCGAACGCCCCTTTCCGACGGCGCAAAGCTCCAATTCAAATAATAGGGATAGCTAGGGTCGGTGGAGGACTGGTTTGCCGAACTTACAAAACCACGTTCAGGATTTTTCACAAAAGGATTTTGTTCAAATGGGATCCATCCTTGCCAGTCGTCCGTGGGATTGGTACCATCCAAAACAAACTTCCCTTGATTTTTATACTTTAAGGGAAACTTACCGTTGACAGTAATTGCAATATCTTTTGCATTATCAGCAAAGATAAAGTTCTGAGCAGGCCCCACATAATTTCTAAGTGCCTCTCGGTATTCTTCAAAGTTTTTAGCAATATTTAGCCCATAAAAAGTCAAGAAACTATTGCCCGGTTCACGACCTATCCATTTCGAAGCATAGAAGTTAGTATTATTGTCTGCATCCGTTTTACTAAAGACTGGACCATGATGGGTGTAGGTAATCTTTAATATTTTTGGATCCACTTCCCCTTTAATCTGGATCCGTTCTTCACGAATTTGGGTGTGTTTCCATTGATTATCGTGCCAATACTCCGCCATAGTGGAATCTTTAAATTTGATTTTGTACAAATCATAAACATCCGCATCTACATTGGTAACCCCCCAAGCAATATTTTGATTAAATCCGATAATCACACTCGGAACTCCTGGTAGCGACACTCCGCATACATTCATATTGGGGCTATGTAGCTGCACCTGGTACCAAATAGAAGGCAACGTCAACTCTAAATGAGGGTCGTTAGCCAAAATAGGATAACCTGTGTTTGATTTCTCAGCACTAATGGCCCAATTATTACTACCCAACCCTTCAATTTTGGGAGTGCCTTCCATCAACGGTGCAATATTTCCGTTAAATACAGCAGCAGAAGTATCCGACTGCTCCAAAATAGGGGTAGCGATGGGCGTTGGTACTTTATCAAAGTTCCAAGGAGTACCTATTGGAATAATAGGACTTTCCTCAAATTTGGGATAATCAGGAAACAAATCAGCCACAATATCTTTCCCATATTCTGCCAACACGTTGGTCATATTAATATCATTGGATCTACCCGCCAAATTCAACGTCATCTGCTCCATCATATACATCGTGTATATCGGTTTCCAAATGGTAGGATGGTAACCTAAAAGCTTAAATTCAACGGGATAGTCTTTTGGTTTCAGGTTATTTATATAGGCATTTATACCCGCAGCATAGCCAAGTAAGGCCTCTCTCGACCGAGGGTCGCTCATAGCAATTTCAAAATTTGCCTCTGCACCAAAATTCATTCCAAGTTGCCGGCTTTGCTCATCTATTTTTAAAGTTCCACTTCCAAGGACTTCAGACAATCGGCCGGAAGCTGCTCTGGTTTGTAAGTCCATTTGCCACAACCTATCTTTGGCCGTAACATAGCCTTGGGCAAAATAAAGGTCATAATCATTTTGAGCAAAAATATGAGGCACACCCGTGTCATCAAACCGCACAACAACCTCTTCACGCAAGCTGTCGGACGCTATTACAAACTCGTCTGAAGCCGTGTACTTCTTTTCCCAGTTTTGCCAAAATCCAGTATATGGACTAAGAAATGCTCCCATAGCCGGAGCTGGCCCCCACGGACGGCTTAATGCATATACCATTAATACGGTCAGCAATGCTGTCACAAAAAATTTTACAAACTTCATACTTGATTGAATTTTACAATTACCAAATCAATATACTTACTAAGCAAAACAACGACTCAGGCTACTACCTGAACCATTTTTTCGATCTTTTCAAGATCACTAAACATCACCGAACGTTCGTCCGGAATTTCACCCGCCATCGAAACCTTTTCTTGGTAATAAGTTTGTCTACCAGGACGGAAAGATTTTGCAGTAAAATGCAGCGCATGAACACCAGCCTCCTTTAATTGGGCTGCATTCTCAGGGCTCACCCCTGCCCCTGCCATAATTTCAATTTTGCCATCGGCCGCCTTCGCTAGTTTTTCCAAAACAGCAATTCCTTCCAAGGCATTGCTATGTTGACCGGAGGTAAGTATGCGTTCAGCCCCAGTTTCAATTATTGCTTTTAGCGCCTTTATTGGATCGGGAGTCCAGTCAAAGGCTCTGTGGAAAGTTACTTTCATAGGGCTTGCAAATTCTACTAGTGCTTTGGTACGCGACACATCCACTTGTCCATCGGGCAATAACAAACCCAAAACTACTCCATCGGCGCCCAGTTGCTTTGCCAGGGCAATATCCTTGCGCATGATCTCTTCTTCAAAAACATCGTAAACGAAATCGCCCCCACGCGGACGAATCATGACATAGACAGGAATTTGTATATTAGACCGTACTATTTCAATTAAACCTGCACTTGGAGTGGTACCGCCCTCTCCCAAACCACCACATAATTCGATCCTACCGGCTCCTCCGGCCTCAGCAT
>CAXBLH010000164.1:0-10860 GCA_963976315.1 uncultured Dyadobacter sp. | reverse complement strand
GGAAATTCCTGGACATCCTCACAGAATGCAGTCAAATAAGGATGAACCACTTTGGTTAAAAATTCGAAAGTTTGGATTTCATCACTATCACTACTACCCTGGTTAAAATTATCCAAAAATGCACTGACCACGTCGAGCATTCCATAAGGCAAATCCCCTTCTGAGTAGCGATTGATCTGAAGCAATACTTTTTTTAGTGCACCGAATTGTAATTTCAAATCTGCTATTAATGCACGATTTCTTTCATTGGTAGAGCCTTTTATATCAATTGCTCCATAAATGGGGTACACGTCTTTAAATTCAATTTTATCAAATTTAGACTTTGCAGAAACACTATTACAATTATCAATATAATCCCAGGCCGCCTCTTGAAATTTCCATCTCACAGCGGGTTGCAAGGGGGTGAATTTTTCTTGAATCACATTTTCGATCCGGTCGTTAAAGTCTGTAATATCACTTAGTAGTATTTGTTCCACCAGCGGCACCAACCGATCCATCTTAGTAAGAACCTGCTCATCAATAACACCTTCACGCTCGGAATAAATATTTACCACTCCTAAAATTACTCCATTGTGATAAATCGGTAGCATGGCGATGGCTTGGATGTTACTAGCACATAAGATGGACTGAAGGGTGCTCGTATTCTCCTCACAGACCACCTTTTGCAAATAAATAAATTCTGGCTTTTCAAAATAGCCATTCACAATTTGAAGAATCTCTTTTTGGGAAAGTCCACTCGCCATCAGGTTTGAGAACACTTTATTAGCCCCTACCACTTCCTGGTTAAATATCAGTTTGCCATTTATACGTAGCTGAGGAAGTAATCCAAACTCCAAATCGGACCTACCAAAAAATATCTTTGCGGCATTACCAATCAACTCATGATAAGTTTGCTCGTCATAGTTTGCACGATCAATAAAAGTATTTTTCATACTTTCTAGAGCAAACTCGTCGGTAACGTCACGTAGCGTAACTACAGAGAAACCTTCAAACTTGAATTTTGAAAGGGGTAACACTTCCAAAATCTCCATGGGATCAAAGTCCGCGCCCCAGTTGCTAAGTATGGTTTGTATATTAAAAGTGGGCAGTTCTCCCACGGCCGAAACATCGACGTAAGAATTGTCAATTTCTACACGATAGTACTTGGGTAGCTCTACATTTTCAGAATTAATGAGTACTGTCGGGCTTTTATTGACTAGTGCTGGAAAACCATATAGCTTTTCAAGGATAATGGCATAAATCATCTGCAATTTATCCTTAGGATTCGTTACTGCTTTTTCCGCTACCTCGCATTTCAGACTCGAGATGTTTTTATCATAAATCAAATCATAAAATGCATCTGTACCATAAAAAACCAGCGGCTTAATCGGCGAACTAAATGCCATCAATACGTTACTTTCCTCGGTAATGGCGGGAATTAGTAAATTGTAAGCATTTTTCAGTTGTGAGCTAAACAGCTGTATTTCTTCTAAATTAATAGTGCCTAGAAACCTTTCATCCACCGTTAATTTATGGAGTACCGCTTGAAGTTGCTCCACCGATTCTGGTTCGGACTCACGCACTTTATTTCTTAACTTCTCAATAAGTTTTTTAAAAGTTACCTCAGAATTCACCTGGGCTTCCTTCATAAAACTTTTATCACCTATTTCAAGTATACCTATTTTCATTTTCGAAGACCTAATCTTTTAAACACTCCATTTCGTTAATACTAAAGCAGTATCAGCGACGTTCCCTATCGGAAGTTTACCATATCCACTTAGTTAATTACAATTGACACGAGAAGTTATAATATATATTACAATGAAAATGTTACAAAAATTCATTACACTTCATAATTATGAAGATTAGCGTTTTCTGGTGAATAAGTGTATTTTGAAAACCAAAATTTGGGTGAAACAGTAACCAGACTTAGAGGAGCACTTGCCTCCGTTTTCAACAGGAAAACGCCTAAATACCCAAGAAGAGCACCCCCACTCTAATGGATAGCATTCAGCTGTAACCACTAGCTAGAGGAGGAAGCCTACTTAGCATTAGGAATGAAACAACACGCACTCAGTAGACTTCTTGCTGTACTATATATGTACCGTTGTATTTTGCACCAACCGAAATTTGAACACTTAAAATGCTATTTTCGACCCTAAACACGATACTTCGTTACGGATTATGGGTATTTTCTCAGAAAATATTCACAAATTGCTAATATTAATAATTATTATTAAATAAAATTGAGGTTATCAAAATGTCGATAATGCCCTTTCCAGATGAGATTAGTTTATGGAAATCGTTTCGTTCCGGAAGCGAAATAGCATTGGAGCATCTGATTCGTAGCTATACTACACCGCTCACCTACTACGGGCGAAAAATGGTTTCCAACGATGATCTCATTCAAGATTGTATTCAAGAAACTTTTATTGAACTTTGGCAATACCGAGCCGGCCTTAGAGATTTGACAGAGATAAAACCTTACCTGTTAACTTGTTTACGACGAAAAATAGTAAAAGCACTAAAAGTCGAAAATTTTGTCACTTTGGAAGAACACAATGCGGACCATTTGTTTAACCTCCATTTTACCATTGAAGATCAGTTAATTGAAAATGAGACGGAGGCGGATACCGTGCGCATCCTAAATAGCTATATAAACTCCTTGTCAAAGCGTAGAAAAGAAATTATTTATTTAAAATATTACGAGAACCTTTCAAACGAAGAAATAGCGGCAGTGATGGGAATTAAGTACCAAACTGCCACGAATCTTTTACATGAAGCCTTGAATTCCCTAAGGAACCTAATCCCTTCACAGTCAACGTTCCCCTTGCTCTTTATTTGGACAGAACTATTCTTGAAATAATTTTTTAAAGTTTTTTTTTAAAAAAAAACAGTATAAAAACTCAAGAACCTCACTACTGATACTATACAGTTTGTGATTTTCTATGAAGAACTTTAATAATTACAATATAGAAGACTACCTTTCCGATTCTAGTTTTAGGGTATGGATTAGCAATGGTGGCTTTAACCAAATAGAATCCGAATGGAGTACCCGATTATGCGCCAACCAGGACCAATTAACGATTGCTACACAAGCACGCAATATCATCTTGGCCACCCAGGTGGTTCAAGCTCCAGTTTCTAATAAATATACGGAGCAGATAGTCTCGAACACGATTTCTAGTATTCGGAATTCGAAGAAGCGTAGAAAGTCGAAAAGGATCAAAAATTGGCGATTACCAATGGGAATTGCAGCCAGTATCTCTATACTGTTAATTAGCACCTGGTATTATGTACGTTTTAATGCCCCAGCAAACACTGTTTCACAAGTTACAGCGGATGTGGTAAACCCGGTTCTGGAATTTAATAACACTACTGATCATGTTGTGCCTATCGCACTTTCGGATGGAAGTTCCATTTTACTTGACCCTGGAAGCATCATAAACTATCCTTCCAAGTTTAATAGTAAGAGTAGAATGGTTACCCTTTCGGGGAGTGCTTTTTTTGAGGTGGTCAAAAATCCAAACCAACCATTTTTTGTTAAAACCCAGGAGATGATTACCAGAGTACTAGGTACAAGTTTTAAAATAAATGCAAATAAATACCTAGAAAATTTTTCCGTAATCGTCAAATCAGGGAAAGTTTCGATATATGCCGAAAATGACAAAAAACTAAAATCTATTGACCTTACCCTCAATGAAGAAGGAATATTTAATCGTGGAAAACAAACCTTAACAAAAAAAGTGCTTGAATCAGTTGTGGTTGCAAAAAGTACGCCTGAAAATACCAAGACCGTTACTTACAACGACATACCCATCAGTCAAATTTTCGAATCCCTCTCCGATAAATACCAAATACCCATTACAATCAGCGGCTCAGCTTTGACTGACTGTTCCTTAACCACCACCTTTAACGATGAACCTTTGTTTGAAAAGATTAAAATTATTTGTCAAGCTATAGGCCCTTCAGCAAATTTCAAAACAGAAGGAGAACAAATTATTATTAGTACCAAAGGATGTAATAACTAAACCATAAACTTATGAATTAATAGCTTCTACCTCATTCCAAAAAAAAGCCAACCATGTTCGCACCATGGCTGACTCCAATACCCACTTGCCGGATAAAGACAAGGTGTTCAAAAATTGGACACACGGGCTCGTTTTTGCCTTTCTAAATCTCAAAAACAATTAAAAGTATGAAAAAAAAATTATTCAATGACAATTACTGGTACACCATTATGAAAATTACCAGCATTCAAGTTTTTCTAGCTGCACTGTTATCTTCGTTTGCATGGGCAAGCACTTCTGCACAAGAAATGCTCAATAAACATGTAACCGTGCACATGGAAGAGGCTAGCCTAAGAAGTATCCTCAATGAAGTGAGCAAATCTTCGGGCATTCGAATTACTTATAACTCCAAAGTATTACCCAAAGAAATGACGGCTACTTTGGACGCACGGAACAGAAGATTAGCTGATGTTTTGGATCAACTTTTGACCCCAAAAAACATTACGTATATAGTTTTAGAAAATCAGATTATCCTCAGAAAACCACCGGTTCAGTTACCCGAGTTGCTTAAATCTAACTTGGAAGTGAGAACTATCATTACCGAAAAGGAGATTTCAGGAACGGTACTCGATGAAGATGGCGGCTCACTTCCTGGCGTGAACATCGTTCTAAAAGGAACACAGCAAGGAACTACTACCAATGCAGACGGAAAATACACCATCAAGATTCCGGAAGGGAACCAGACCTTGGTTTTCTCTTTTGTGGGTTATGAGTCCATCGAAAAAATTGTTGGAAACCAAACAAAAATAGATGCCACCTTAAAAGTGGATACCAAAGCTTTGGAAGAAGTAGTGGTGGTAGGTTACGGTAGTGTTCAGAAAAAGGACTTAACTGGTTCCGTATCCTCCATTCAGGGAGATGCCATTGTTGCTCGTAAAACTACCCAAATATCCCAAGCCTTACAGGGCTCCATGCCTGGTGTAATGGTTACCAGAAGTAGTAACGCTCCGGGATCAACGGCATCCATTCGTATTAGAGGGATTACCACTATATCCTCAGATGGTGCCAACCCATTGATCATTTTGGACGGTGTGCCTATTGACGATATCAACTCAATCAACCCAAATGATGTCGAGAGTATTTCCGTTCTGAAAGATGCAGCCTCGGCTTCTATTTATGGCTCTCGTGCAGCAGCTGGTGTAATTGTGGTAACCACTAAAAGGGCCAAAACAGGGCAACTAAATTTGGACTATACCTTTGAATATGGTTCTGAAAGGGCAACAAAATTACCTAACTATGTTGGTGCCCAACGTTTTATGCAATTAACCAATGAACTCCGTTGGAATGATAGTGGCAACAATGCCAATGAGTACCCTACCTTTACCAAGGATGTTGTGGATAACTATGCCAATTTGAATCGCGAAAATCCGGATATGTATCCCGATACCGATTGGCGAAGCCTGATACTTAAAAATGCTTCTCCACGTAAAAGCCACATTTTAAGTATTTCTGCCGCTGGCAAAACGCTTCGTTCTAGAGTTTCATTGGCATACGACGATTTAGGGGCGCTTTATGATGGACGAACCTATGAGCGACTTACCGCTCGTATTAATAACGACATCACGATTTCCAAATACCTTTCTGCCAGTGTAGATTTAAATTTCAAAAGAACGGTATCGCAACAGCCCTCCATTGATCCACTAAATGTGATGAATTTAGCTCCTCCAATTTATGCAGCACAGTGGTCCGATGGCCGCATTGCTTCTGGAAAAGATGGAAATAACATTTATGCAGCTTATAAATATGGCGGATTTAACAACAATTGGTACAATCAAATAGGCGGTAAAATAGGTATAGACTTTACTCCAATCGAAGGCCTAAAACTTTCCGGTGTGGTTTCTCCCTTCCTTAACTTCGACAAAGGAAAAAGGTTTGATAAAAAAATTCCATTTACAAAATTTGACAACCCCGATGTAGTGGCCGGCTATATAGAAGGTGCCACCCAAACTAAACTTACAGAGGGCAGGAATGACAATTATCGCTATACTTTACAATTCTTAGCCAACTACAACAAGCAGATTGGCAAACACAATATAAGTGTTCTTGGGGGTTATGAATATTATAAAGCATTCACCGAAACCATGGGTGCTTCCAGAAATCAATATACGCTAACAAGTTATCCCTATCTAAATCTTGGGCCACTTGAATTCAGAGACAATTCTGGTAATGCCTATGAAAATGCCTACCGCTCGGTATTTGGACGTGTAATGTATTCCTTCAATAACAAATACTTACTTCAAGCCAATATTCGATATGATGGTTCCTCTCGTTTCGCTACCGGGTATCGTTGGGGATCATTCCCTTCCGTTTCAGCGGGTTGGGTAATTTCCGAAGAATCCTTCTTTAACATCAAGCCCTCCATCGTTTCATTCTTGAAACTGAGAGCCTCTTATGGTACACTCGGAAATGAAAGAATCGGTAGTAATTATCCTTACCAGGCCATACTTTCCTTTGAAAACAGCTCCTTATTCTATCAAGGAAATAACGTAACCTCAGCACAGTCTGCGGCACAGTTCCAGTACGCTATCCGCGATATATCCTGGGAAACCACTACTTCTTATGACATCGGTTTTGATGCCAATTTCTTTAATGATCGTTTGAAAGTTACTGCGGATTATTATAAGAAAACGACACGTGATATGCTTCTTCCGCTCGAAATTCCTGATTATATCGGTTTTGACAATCCTGATCAAAATACGGGAAAAATGTTCACCAATGGCTGGGAAATGCAAGCAGGCTGGAATGACAAAATTGGAAAATTGGGTTACCGTGTTTCCTTTAACCTATCCGATTTTGTATCCAAAATGGGTGACCTAGGTGGTACTGAATTTTTGGGAGATCAAATCAAAAAACAAGGAAGTCAGTTTAACGAATGGTTTGGTTACCAATCAAACGGTCTGTTTCAAACAGCGGATGAAGTTACCAATTCACCAAAACTGAACGCTAATGTGAAACCTGGTGACGTAAAATACAGAGACCTTAGCGGGCCAGATGGTATACCTGATGGTAAAATTTCACCTGAATATGATCGCGTATTCTTAGGTGGATCCCTTCCAAGATTTATGTATGGTGGAAACATTGGGCTTACTTATGGCAATTTCGACCTTTCTGTTGCTATTCAAGGGGTTGGCAAGCAAAACTCACGGATTTCAACTGCAATGGTTCAGCCATTTCAACAGAATTGGGGAAATTTCCCAGCTATTTTGGATGGCAATTCTTGGAGTATGTACAATACTGCTGAGCAAAATAAGGCTGCCAAATATCCTAGATATACCAATACCTCAGCGGGGAACAATTTCGCCATGTCGGACTATTGGCTAATAAACGGAGGCTATTTCAGGTTGAAAAACATCAGCTTGGGGTACAATATTCCAAATACTATTACCGAAAAAGTGCATATCCAAGGTGTTCGGGTATATGGTACATTAACCGATGTATTTTCACTGCATCGTTTTCCAAATGGCTGGGATCCAGAAATGAGTTCATTCAGTTATCCGATAACTACTTCGATGGTTTTTGGTGTATCCGTAAAATTTTAAATTCCTAAACATGAAAAAGCAAATATTAACAGCCCTATTCAGTACTTTAATTCTAACCTCTTGTGGCACCCTTGATCTGAATCCATTATCCGATGGATCTAGTGAAACCTGGAACTCGAATGACGTTGAAATTGAAATGTCGTTGAATGGCTTATATAAAGATGCATTCTGGATGTTGGATCAGGATGACTGGTCCGATGACTGGCTTTACAGGGATGCTACTACCGAAATCACAGGTGCTACCATTAACGGCCAAACGGGGTTTGTAAAAACTTGGTGGACTAACAGTTATAAGGCCATTGCCCGAGCCAATATCATCATAGAAAGCGTAGGACGAGCGAATGAAGTACTTACCCAGGAGCAAATCAATCGTTATATCGCAGAAGCCCGTTTCGTACGCGCTTGCCAGTATTCAAGATTAGTTTCACATTTTGGAAATGTAGTATATCTTGACAAGCAGGTTGACATAGAAGAAGCCCTTAAGACGCCCCAAACTGAAAAATCAATTGTACTTACCAAAATTTATGAAGATTTTGATTTTGCAGCCAGTGCCTTAAAAAAGACCTATTCTTCTTCGGAGCTCAAACGAGCTACAGCCGGAGCAGCTTATGCCATGAAAGCACGAATTGCATTACAAATGGGTAATTGGGCAGTGGCTCGTGATGCAGCAAAAGCCTGTATGGACTTGAATATTTACAAGTTACACGCCGACTTTTCGGAATTGTTTTTGACTAAAACCAAGAATTCAACCGAGACCATTTATGGTTTACCAAGATCGCTGACGCTCAAAGTAACCTTAGGGGACCGTCAAAACTATGTAACACGTAACGCAGGTGGCTGGGGAGCTAAAAACCCATCTTGGGATTTATTAGCAGCTTTTCTTTGTACAGATGGCCTGCCCATTGACGAGTCTCCACTATTCGACCCTCATGATCCGTTCAAAAATCGGGATCCTCGCTGCAACGCTACCATTGTACCGTTCCAGTCACCACATTTGGGATACATTTACCAACCGCATCCGGACTCAGTACAGGTAAAAAGGTTGTCGGATAATAAATTGGTACAAAACAATGATACCCGTTTTATTGCCCAATATGCTTCCTACAATGCACTAATATGGAAGAAAGGTGTCGATAGTGACTGGACACAAAATGCTTGGCAAATCGAGGCAGACAAAATCATTATTCGCTATGCAGATGTACTATTAATGTATGCAGAAGCCAAAATCGAATTGGGCGAAATTGATGCTTCGGTTCACAATGCAATCAATATGGTACGGGCTCGTGCTTACAAAACGGCAGTTACGTCGGTTGGAAATTATCCAGCTGTAACCACAACGTACCAATCAGAACTACGTAAAATTGTAAGAATAGAACGTAGAATGGAATTGGCAAACGAGAGTATCCGCTATATGGATTTGATACGTTGGAAATTAGCAGAAAAGGCACTAAACAAACCCAATTTTGGTATGCTAGACCCTGCTGAACTCAAAGCGAAAGTAGTAAGTAAAGGCCTATGGTTTTTCCCAGAAACACCCGAAATTGATGAAGATGGTATGGCCGATTTCACCAAAATGTATGACAAAGGTTTGATCAAACAAATCACGATACGAAAATTCGATGCTAGCCGCCAATACCTTTGGCCCATACCTACATCGGAGATTTTAACCAGTGGATTGGTTCAAAATCCTAATTATTAATATTTCAAAAGCAGTCTAAAAAGATTTATTGTCAAGAAAGCGAAAGATTACTGGTTTCGAAGTGGGTGAGATCACGCTCGAAACCAGTATTCAACCGCACTTTCAAAGTTAAATATGGTTCTCCATAGCGGGGGTAGAACCATTCCGTATCTTTTTATACAGCCATTATTTTACTTTAAAATCGCTATTCCTAAATCCTTTATGAAAAAATTAAGTTTTTTAATTGTACTTCTTTTTCAATTACAACTCAGTTTTGCACAATCCCCTAAATACCGTTCAGTAAGCGGCATTTATCCGCACTTGGCCTATTACAACAACGAAGGAGAGTGCGGAACCGGAGCAGTGGTGCCTTGGGCTGGAAAACTTTGGGTGATCACCTATGGCCCTCATCTGCCCAATGGATCATCGGATAAATTGTACGAAATAAGTACTGATCTGAACAGAACCATCCGTCCAGAAAGTATTGGTGGTACTCCCGCTAACCGCATGATACACCCAGAAAGCAATCAACTTTTCATTGGCCCTTATGCCATTGCTGGCGACGGAAAAGTGAGAACAATACCGTACACTACCATGCCCGGACGACACACCGGTAACGCCAGACATTTAACCGACCCCAAGGGCAAAATTTACTATGCCACGATGGAAGAAGGTTTCTATGAGGTAGACGTAAAAACATTGGCTGTAAAAACCTTATATGAGGATGCTAATGCGAGGCGTAGCGCAAAAGATATGGCTCAATTTGGCCCGTTGTTGCCAGGTGCCCATGGCAAAGGCTTATATTCTGGTCAAGGGGTTTTAGTATTCTCTAATAACGGCGAGGCGAACAAAAAAGCCTTGGAACAGTTTGATATAGAAGCAGGAGCATTGGCTGAATGGGACGGAAAAGACTGGAAGGTAGTTCGTCGAAACCAATTTGTGGAAGTGACTGGCCCAGGTGGCATAAATGGGAATGGGAATCCGGCCACCGACCCGATTTGGGCCACTGGCTGGGACCACAAATCGGTATTATTGGGTATGCGTCATGCGGGTAAATGGTCCTTTTATAGACTACCGAAGGCCAGTCATAGCTATGACGGCGCACACGGCTGGAATACCGAATGGCCAAGAATCCGTGACGTGGGTACCGCAGCAAAACCGGATTATTTAATGACTATGCATGGGATGTTTTGGAAATTCCCAAAAACCTTTACTTCTGGCAATACCGCCGGAATCCGCCCGCGATCTGCTTATTTGAAAGTGATAGGTGATTATACCCGATGGAAAAATGGATTGGTATTTGGTTGTGATGATTCCGCTCAAAAAGAATTCCTAAATGTTCGCAAAGCCAAAGGCTCTATCGAAGGTCCTGGACAGTCCAACTCTAACCTTTGGTTTACCAGTACCAACTTGCCCGATGAATTGGGTCCAAATACGGCTCAAGGGGCTGTTTGGCTTTCAGAAAACGTTAGTGCGAATGTTACTTCCGACCCTTTCCTATTTGCGGGATGGAACCAACGAGTGGCTTGGCTAAAAAATGAAGGTTCTCAAGAAACCGTCTATACTTTTGAGGTGGATAAGACGGGGAATAACG
>CAXBLH010000163.1:0-10886 GCA_963976315.1 uncultured Dyadobacter sp. | reverse complement strand
TTACAGGGACTTTAACTAGACAAACTTAAGTAAGAGGAAGCAGAAAACAAACCATGGTATTTCTCTTATTAAAAGCCCACCAAAAGAGAGAAAAGTTAAATTACGTTTATACCATATCGTTGCAAAATACATTATCAATTCCGCTCTGCTATCGTTATTGTTGTGCCCATTTATTTACAAAAAGAATAATTAAACAATTTCAATTTCAAAAAAATAACAAATTAAGTATACACGAGAATATTTAGGCCAAAAAAGGAAATACCAATCTGACCAAAACAGACATCTACCCTTTAATGTAACCGCAAAGTTATATAGAAAATAAATAAAATTATATAAAAGCTACATTTCATATATAACAATCTAATTACTAACTACTTACAAAAAACAATCAACTTTACAGTTTCCCATTATAAGGTTCAAGCGAATCAAATTTCTTTGAATAGTTAAATAATATATGTATTTTGTATAGTAGAACTCTATATTTTTTATTATGAACTACTCCTTTACTCCATGCCGATCTCCTTAGGAATTGTATTTTATCCCTATTTACTGCAATTCAGATTTCAACTAATAAATAAATTCTAAATGGAAAAATCATTACTTCTAAAAAGGTATGTCTGGTATACCAATTGGACCTTACTATTTACTGTGATTGTGAGTGTACTGCTACTTACACCCAGTCAAACCATGGCCACCAATAAGCATTTAAGCAATCTAATTGTCTACAATTCCACAAATGCTAATCTGCAAGAAGTTTCAGGAACCATCACTGACGAGACGGGCGAATCACTCCCTGGGGTGAGTGTGGTACTAAAAGGAACCACACGCGGAACCACTACGAATGCCGAGGGAAAATTCAAAATTGATATTCCAGAAAATTCAGTACTGATACTGAGTTTTGTTGGTTATGAATCCAAAGAGGTAAATGTTGGAAACCGGACCAATATTAATATCACCTTACTATCCGAAGACAAAGTCCTCAGTGAAGTAGTGGTGGTGGGTTACGGAACCCAGCAAAAAGTAAACTTAACCGGTGCAGTAGGAGTTGCTGGTGCCGAAAGGCTTGAAAAAAGACCTATAGCCTCTGCGGGGGAAGGTCTTCAAGGAGTGATCCCAAACTTAAATGTAAATGTGAGAAATGGGGATCCATCCGCTCCTATTACTTTTAATATTCGTGGTTATGAATCCATTAATGGCGGTGCTCCGTTAGTACTAGTAGACAACGTTCCGATGGACCTGAACCGAATTAATCCAAACGATATTGAAAGCATCAGCGTGCTAAAAGATGCCTCTGCAGCAGCAGTGTATGGAGCACGTGCTGCTTTTGGTGTGGTTTTGGTAACTACTAAAAGCGGTAAGTCTGGAAAAGTAAGTGTGAATCTAAGCTCACAAATTTCGGTAGCCAAGCCGATATTCAATATGGATGTCGTAACGGATCCCTATGATTTTGTTACAGCCCGAAATCTGGCCAATATCCGGACCAGCGGTGTTCCTTCTTATGACGATGATATGGTAGCTGGCACCAAGGCGTATTCCGAAAACCCTGGTTCTGCTCCCGAATGGGGTGTTTTAAATGGCACCTTGCGGTATTATGGGTATAACGACTACCAAAACAAAATCATGCGGGATTTCGCACCCACTCATCAGCACGATTTATCCATTACAGGGGGTTCGGAAAAATCTAAATATTTGGTATCATTTGGGCATTATAGCAAGGATGGATATCTTCGTGAAAATAACGAAAAATTCAAAAGATTTAACGTATTGATGAAGGCCGATTTCAAAATCACTGACTGGCTTTCCATGGATCAAAAAGTTATTTTCAACCATCAGAATAGTGACAAACCCCATTTTTATAACTGGGATGTGAATATAAACTCACTGGCCCGGGTACCACCTATTATGCCTATCCAATTCCCGGATTTGGATCACTATGTTACGCCTGGCGATCATGACAAATATGCGCCTTATATCGGAAAGTATTTTGGAGGAACAAACTTTTTCCCTTATCTACTAGATGGTGGAAGGACAACCTATACCAATAATGACTTATGGTTAACTCAAGGTGTCACTTTAACGCCTATTAAAGGCTTGCAGATAAAAGCCAATTTTTCATACAACTTCTTCCAAAGAAATTTCCAGGATGTACAAAGTAAAATTGAAATCGTGGATGCCAATTTATTGTCTGCTAACTTAGTCAGTAACGGTTTCAGTGGTGACGACTGGATAGAAAACAGAAACAACAACAATCAATACTATGTTCTGAATGCGTTTGCACAATACAATTTTCAAAATTTGGGCAAACATAATTTAAGTGCTATGGTGGGATTCAACCAAGAGCAAGGAAAGTACCAATATGTGGGTGCACGAGCAAGGTCTCTTATCACTCCCAATGTGATTGATATAAATGCAACGACCGGTGTTCAACAAGCCTTTGGATCTAAAGACCATACTGCATTAAGAGGTGCATTTTATAGGGTAACTTATAATTATGATGAGCGTTATCTTTTAGAATTTAATGGGCGCTATGACGGAACTTCTCGCTTTCCAAAAGATAGCCGTTTTGGCTTTTTCCCATCGTTTTCAGCAGGTTGGAGAATTAGTAACGAAAACTTCATGGCGAGTACAAACACGTGGCTTGATAACCTCAAAATACGTGGATCATGGGGTACACTTGGAAACCAGATATTGTTGAACAGTAATGGTAGCCAAAACTATTACCCTTATGTATCGTCGATGGGCACCGGGCAGTCTCCCTATATGTTTGCTAATGCCGCTATTCCATACGTTTCTTCGGCTGGCTTAGTGAGTCCCTCATTAACTTGGGAAACGGTAGTTTCTCAAAATATCGGTTTAGATTTAACCATGCTTAAAGGCCGCTTCGATATGTCCTTTGACCTTTACGCCAGAGATACAAAGGATATGTTAATGAACGTTTCTTATCCCGATATTTTGGGGACCGACGCACCCAAACAAAACGCAGCAGATTTAAGAACCAAAGGTTGGGAATTGTCTTTAACATGGAGAGACAAAATCAAACAGGATTGGTCTTATGATGCGACTTTAGCCCTTTCTAACTGGACTGCTGAAATCACAAAATTCAATAACCCCACTGGTGCCTTTGGAGGAAACAACTTTTATGTTGGGCAAAAATTGGGTGAAATTTGGGGCTTTGAGACCGTTGGTATTTTCCAAAGCCAAGACGAAGTTGATAATGCTCCAAACCAAACCAATATTGGCGCAAACTGGCGTCCGGGCGATATCCAGTATAAAGACTTGAATGGTGACGGTGTTATTTCACGAGGTAACAACACGCTTGAAAATCCTGGTGATCAAAAAATTATTGGAAATACTACACCCAAACTAACCTTTGGTATCAATGGAGGAATTAGCTATAAGAATTTCAGACTAACCGCATTTTTCCAAGGAATTTGGAGTAAGGACCACTGGCCATCCTCCGGTAACTGGACCTGGTTCTTTCCTTTCAATGCAGGGCATATCGAGAAATATTACATAACCGACTCATGGAGCGAAACCAACCGAGACGCTTACTTTGCGGCTCCTCATATTTCTACCAACGACAAGAAGAATATACAAACGCAGTCTAGGTTTTTACAAAATGCGGGGTATATCCGGATGAAAAACGTCATGTTCAGTTATGAATTGCCTTCCAAAATCACCAATAAAATAGGCTTAGGACGTGCACAGTTCTTTACTTCTGGGATGAATTTATGGGAGTTCACCAAAATGCGTAAACCACTTGATCCAGAAACTATTCAAGCTGGTGCCATTGAATATCCAATGCAACGCATACTTAGTGTGGGGGTTAATTTATCACTTTAATTGAATCAGACATTCTTATGAAAAATATATTTTTAAAATCAGTTTGGGTGATTGCGTTAGCAATGGTCTGGACGGGCTGTAATAACGATTTCCTCGAACGGTTTCCGTTGGATCAAATCACCAATGATACGTTTTGGAACACCGAAAACGATCTGATGGTATATAATAACCGCCTGTACGATATGGCAAGAAACGACGACAATGTTCCAATTTTACAAGGACATTTTGAGGGTTTTAATAGTTACTGGGGCAGTGTTTGGTTTCAGGATGAATTCGGAGACAATATGGCTCCAACCCATGCACGCCATACGCGTTTCCAACAAGTAAGGGCGGGAAAACACATTATTCCTACCAACCCCGAATGGTTCGGTTATAAAGGTTGGGATTTTGTTAGGGAAATCAATATAGGTCTTGCTAATTATAATAAAGCCACCGCATCACAGGAAGTAAAAGACAAGTATATTGGTGAGGCTCGTTTGTTTAGAGGCTGGTTCTATGCCGAAAAAGTGAGCAAGTTTGGTGATGTCCCATGGGTAGATCATGAATTGAATATTGATTCCGAAGAGTTATTTGCGGCTCGTACTCCCCGTGAAGAAGCCATGGCTAAGGTTTTGGAAGATCTTAATTTTGCTTCTACCAAATTACCCGATAGCTGGAGTGATGGAAATGCCCCTGGCCGATTGAACCGTTGGTGCGCACTTTTGGTAAAATCTCGTGTTTGCTTGTTTGAAGGTACATACCGTAAATACCATGGTGGTACTAATCCTGAAATGTGGCTACAAGAGGCCGCTAAAGCAGCTAAGGAATTAATGGACAACGGCCCTTACCAGCTGTATACAACCGGAAACCCAAAATCGGACTATAACGCCTATCACCATATACTTGATCTGACAGGCAACTCGGAAGTGATGTATTGGAGAAAATACAAACTTGGGGTTTTCACCAATCACGTGCAATCGTATTTTAGTTATTCTGGAGGTGTTTCCAAAAGTATGATTGAAGACTATTTGTGCACAGATGGCCTCCCAATAACTACATCCAAACTGTATGCAGGGGATGCTACCATTGAAGATGTATTCAAAAACCGGGATCCAAGATTACGTCAAACGGTGTTACATCCGGAAGATACCGATAAGTACAATTATTACTTGGGAGATGGACGAAGTTATCCTCGTATCGAAGGAATGGAAGGAGGATACAAAACCACCACGGGTTATCACATTATCAAGCATTATAATCCAGACGACTTGATCGGTAAAGCTTATAATACGGGCGAATCACCAGCTATTATATTACGTTTTGCAGAGGCATTGTTGAACTATGCCGAAGCCAAAGCCGAACTTGGAGGTATGACACAAGCAGACTTGGACATGAGTATCAATAAAATTCGTGATCGCGTGGCCATGCCCCATTTGATACTAGGTAATGTAGCTGTGGATCCTCGGTATACTGCAGATGGGGTTTCGCCTTTGATAGCAGAAATAAGAAGAGAGCGCCGCGTGGAGCTATTCATGGAAGGCTTCCGATACAATGATTTAAAACGCTGGAAGCAAGGCAAAAAACTACTGGTGCCTACTATGGGTATCCGCTGGGATGCTGCTGCTATTGCCCGATATCCAAAGGCGAATGTCAAAACAATTGTTGATCCAGTCTCGGGAAATACCTATATAGATGTTTACCAAGGTACCGACTGGGCAAATCCAGTCTTTGATGAAAGTAAACATTATTTATGGCCAATTCCTTTGAATGTCCTGGCTCAAAATCCAGCCATCAAGCAAAATCCAGGTTGGAAATAAATCTTTAACATAAGTTAAAAAAAGCGAGGCGTTTTAATTAAAACGCCTCACTTTTTTTAATTCACGCTTTGCTTTAAACAGCAATTGGCAGTCGGATAACACTTGTCAAATGCTTCCTATTTGCGGTGATATCCTACAACTAAGTCACTTATATTGAAAGTATTACTCTTTAATACTAATTTTATTTTCAACAGGCTAACATCCACATCCTATTCCATTTACCTCCACCAACCAGCCTTTGATTCCATTGTATTTCGAAGTAAGAGAATTTGGTCATTTTAAGGATTGGTTTTCGTGTTTTCCCAAGTATCCGTACGAAATGAAGAGGCAGGTAGCCCCTCGACATTATAAAGTGACCCCACTACCCAATCCTTGAAAGCATAACGTACAGCAACTGGTTTTTTAATCTGGTCATGCTGTACTATTACCCCGTCTCCATTTATGATTGCTTGAGCCGGATAAAATACCCGATCTTCCGCCGCTATCTCAAAGCCTGTCAATTCTTTACCCAATGAACTTAGTCCGTTAGAGGCATAAGAAAAAGTTAACTGTACCTTGTCTTCTGAAATCTTCATCTCTTTATATACAGGTCCGGAGTAGGCTAGTCCCTCCCACCCATAGGTTTTGGCAAGTGCCCAAAAAGCAAGTCGTTTACTAATTTCTGACTTATTTGACGGGTGTATATAGTTCTCTTCCCCCACATCCATGGCCACGGCCATCCCAACTCCGGGGACTTGCTGCATAACACGGAGCTGACTTTCACGCAAAAAGGCTGAATTATCCAGTTTTTTAGGATAAGCAAAGGGTGCTAACTGTACATAATAAAAAGGCAAATCACCCCGTCCCCAGCGACTACGCCAATCCGTAATCATAGTAGTCATTAAACTATCATAACGAGCATATGCATCTCGGTTTGCTTCCCCTTGGTACCATAGAAAACCACGAATTCCGTATGAAAGTAAGGGGTTTATCATCCCATGGAATAAGGACGCAGGGTTTCTTGGAAGTACTGGGCTCGTATCAGAAGAAGGAATCATTTTTGCATGTGGAAATGACTTTAAACTTTCCTCACTCATCCACGCTTCGATGGGAGTGCCGCCCCAAGACGAATGGATTATTCCAATAGGTACCTGTAAACTCGCCTCCAAAATGGTTGCAAACTCAAAACCGATTGCGCTAAACATCCTAGCAACTTGTGGAGAAGAAACCTCCCATTTACCAATACAGTCGGCTTGTGGTGAACGAATGGCGTTTCTTTCCACCGTAAAAAGATGAATATTAGGATTATTCGCCAGAAGCAGCTCGGTATTGGAATCCTTAATTGGCTGGTTTTTATAACCAATCATCGGCATACTCATATTGGATTGTCCCGAACATACCCACACCTCACCCACTAGGATATTATTGAGGGTCAGTTTTTCACCATCGCTGAGCGTAATGGAATAGGGACCACCAGCAGCCGGAGTAGTAATTTTCATTCGCCATGACCCATCGGCTAACGATTGGGTTTGGTATTTTTTATTGTCCCAAGAGGTAACTGCTGATACTCCAGAACGCACCTTGGCCTTCCCCCAAATGGAGACCTCGGATTTTTGTTGTAGGACCATATTGTCGCCTACTAAGGCAGGTAGTATAATCTTACCGTACCCCATAGGAGCATAAACAATACCAATGAATAAGCAGAATAGGATTTTAAAATTTGTTCGCATAGTTCAAATAAGGAAATAGTTACTGCCCTAAAGAGAACTAGATACTTAGATGCTACTCAAAAGAAGTGTATAAAAAGTCATTTTCAATCTGGAATGCTCCTATTCGATCTTATACTTTTCGATTTTATAATACAGGGTTTTACGATCAATATTTAAAAGCTTCGCTGCCTTGCTTTTGTTATAACGATTAGGTTATCAAAACCTTTTCTATCATCTCCTTTTCATGTGATTCCTGAATGGCTTTCAGGTTTGAACCCATCGGTTTTTGAGGCTCTTCCAAAACACTCATCATTTCAGAGGGAAGTGCCTCCAGGGTAGCTACATCCTCTTTGGTCAGTAATACCATTCTTTTTATTACATTATTCAGTTCCCGCAAATTTCCAGGCCAATCATAAGTAGTGAAAATATCCATCACCTCTTTGGAAAGCTTTGTAACACTTTTATCTAATTCATGATTTGCCTTATCCACAAAATGCTGGATAAAAACTTGTAGGTCCTCTCCCCGGTTTCTTAAAGCTGGAACTTCAATTTTAAATTCATTCAAACGATGGTAAAGATCTTCTCTAAAATCACCGTTTGCAGCATTAGCCACCAAATCTTCATTGGTAGCAGCGATAAGCCTTACATCTACTTTCACTTGTTGGGTACCTCCCACTGGTACAATAATCCGTTCTTGAAGTGCCCGCAGTAATTTGATTTGAACATCGTACCCCAAATTTCCAATTTCATCCAAAAACAAAGTGCCTCCATCGGCCGCCTCAAACTGGCCAATTTTATCTTGCAAGGCACCAGTAAACGCCCCTTTTTTATGTCCGAAAAGTTCACTGGCTGCCAGATCCTTGGAGAGCGACCCACAGTCTATTGCAACAAAAGGGCCTTTACTTCTTTTACTATTTTGATGAATCGTTTTGGCTACATGTTCCTTACCAGTACCACTTTCTCCTTGCACAATAACGGACATGTCTGTAGGTGCTACCAGCCGAACATACTCAAACAGTTTTTTGGATATAGCAGCCACCCCTTCTATATTATCTGCAAGCTCCTTTTTGGATTTAGAAGGCTTTATACGTTGTGCTTCTTTTTCAATACCTACTTTTTGTTTTTTCAAGGCCTCATTCAAAACCATGAGTAACTCCTCTGGATTCACGGGCTTGGTAATGTAGTCGAATGCGCCATTTTGCATAGCATTTACAGCCGTTCTTACATCATGGAAACTTGTCATAATGAAAGCGGGTATGCGGATACCTTCGCTACGCAAACTTTTCAAAAAGTCTACCGAATTACCATCTGGAAGTCTATAATCAAGCATCAAGACTTCGTATGGCAAGTCTTCCGCCCTGTAATTCTTGATTTCCAACTTAGCTTCTTGTAAGGTGGCGCATACTTTTACGGTATGACCGTGCTTACCAAGAAATGAAAAAAGTAGTTTCGAAAAAGTAGAATCATCTTCAAGAAGCAATAGCTGGGCCATAACTGGAAATAGAATTAAATAAAATGCTAACCGTGAGTTTAAGCCAAAATTACGAAACAAATACCAATAGTTGCTCTTTTTGAATTTTAGAAAACCATTAGATCTTAATCCTATGCCATATAACGGTATACTTCCTATAATAATCCCGTTGTAAAATGGAAGCATATTCAGGGTACATAGTAAAAAATAAGCTGCAGCTCAACGGGCGCTTACAGTTAGTAGTATTATTTACACACGTATACTAATAAATACTACATCAAAGATAACATATCGAGAGAAACCGCCCCATTAGTTGCATGCATATCCTTGCCCCGTAAATACTATCCATCCTTTTAACATTTTTTTCAAGAAATTTAAAATAAAATATATCCACTAATAATCAAATAGTTACAATATAAA
Source organism: uncultured Dyadobacter sp. (assembly GCA_963976315.1). Taxonomy (GTDB): domain Bacteria; phylum Bacteroidota; class Bacteroidia; order Cytophagales; family Spirosomataceae; genus Dyadobacter. The sequence goes on along the minus strand of CAXBLH010000163.1, from coordinate 1,668 downwards.
AACAACCTATAAATGATACCAATAAATAAATATTTACTAATGAAATGATCTAAACCAAAACTGTGGTCGTAGATTTTTATGTCAAGTATTTTCGACGTACGAAAAGAAGCAGTACCAAAAAAGCTATGAAAAAATGATGAAATCACAAGAAAAATTAGACAAACAGCATGGCCAAATGCTCACTGTAGTAAACAGAAGACTATTCCTTCGCTCTGCTGGAGTAGCCACCGCCATGGGCGCATTTATACTAGGTGCATGTAAAGACAATGATCCTGTAATGATGGGAGACATGACCGTTGATTTAGGATCGGGAGATACTGGAGTACTTAATTATGCGTATGCCTTAGAGCAACTAGAAGCTGCATTTTATACGCAGGTAATTGCTTCTCCCTATTCGGGTATGAGCGATGTCGAAAAATCAATTTTAACGGATATCCGTGATCATGAGATTATTCACCGTGACTTTTTCAAAAAAGCCTTAGGCAACGGTGCCATTGCTGGTTTGGAAGTAAACTTTTCATCCATCGATTTCTCAAAAAGACAGTCGGTGCTTGGTGCTGCGAAAATATTTGAAGATACGGGCGTAAAAGCTTACAACGGGGCCGGTAAACTCATAAAAAATGCAGATTATTTACTTTTAGCTGGAAAAATTGTTTCCGTGGAAGCCCGTCACGCAGCAGTAATTCGCGACCTATTGAATCCAAAATCAGCAGATTTTGCTGGTGATGATATAATAGACAGCAATGGATTTGATATGGCTGTGGCTCCTGCTGATATACTGATGGCAGTTTCAGGATATGTTACCACCAAAATTAATGGTAGTAACGTAGGTAAATAATTTCAAAAATTTCAAAAATAAGAACTCATGGATATTTTCAAAATAATAGATGATTTTCAAAAAATAGATGGCGATGCCGTTGGCCGTTTAGAATATGCCTCAAGACGCCAATTTATGAGCCGTTTAGGGAACAAAGTAGCCTCGGTCGCAGCACCGATGGCATTTGCAAGTGTGGTCAACAAAGCATTTGCACAGTCAGCAGGAGCGATTGATGTATTAAATTATGCCCTGACTTTGGAGTACTTGGAAGATGAATTTTACCGTATGGGAAATGCAGCGGCAGGACTAATTCCAGCTTCGGATAAAGCCATTTTTACCCAAATCGGAAAACATGAAACCCAGCATGTTGCTTTCCTTAAAACAGCCCTTGGCAACAAAGCTATCGCAAAACCAAATTTTGATTTCAAATATGGGGGCGCATTCGCCGATGTATTCACCAATTATAAAACTTTTGCTACCGTTTCCAGTGCTTTGGAAGATACGGGGGTAAGAGCTTATAAAGGACAAGCAGGCGCATTAATTGCCGATCCTCAAATATTAGAATATGCCTTACAAGTGCATTCCGTAGAAGCACGCCATGCTGCTGTAACTCGCCGTCTGGTAGCCAGCTTAACGGGTAATAGCGCCATGAAAGGGTGGATCACCAACAATGAAGGTGCCGTTCCTGCCATTTATGCAGGCGAGGATAATATGATGCAAGGCGGAGTAGATCTCAATGGATTGTCTGGAAAATCGAAGGCCGCAATTACCGAAGCTTTTGACGAACCTTTAACAAAACAAGCTGTATTGGCTATTGCTGGCCCTTTTATTACGGCTTAATAAGATATAAC
>CAXBLH010000162.1:0-10895 GCA_963976315.1 uncultured Dyadobacter sp. | reverse complement strand
GCTTATAAACCGCACCTTGTTCAATCCATCGCGCAATAATTGCAATTTCTTTGGAGGTTAAGGAAAGGTTTGATTCGGGTGGGGGCATTTTCATTTCTGGGTCATCAGAAATCATGCGAAAATATACGGCACTTTTACTTAATTTTTTTGGAACGATGGCGTGCTCGCTTTTAGCATCTTTGAGAGCTGCATAAGCACCTTCTTCGGTGTCTAGTCGTAAACCAGCTTTTTGCTTTTTTTGGTCAGGGCCGTGGCAGGCAAAGCATTTGTCCGACAAAATAGGCTTCACATCATAATTAAAATCAATATATTCCGGTATATCGCCTTCTGCTTGTACTACCGCCTCTGGCTTTTCAACACCACAGCCGATGAGGACTATTAACAGGGCAAAATAATATAGTTTGTTCATTTTTGTTGAATAGACGATTCAGTATTTCAGGAATTAATTTTTGGACCACTTTCTGCTAGTGTATTCTTAAAAGAGGAATACCTAATGAATTTACCCAGTATTAAATGTACAAAATTCTATTTAAAAAATGATAGAATTTTATCTGAGCTCCTCTGTGGGGGTTTTTCTTTCAGGTGTCTCTTCCTCCCTTTTGAAAGCCAAGCCTATTCATTAACACACTAGTTCCTTGCTCAAAGATATATTCCGGCGAATGTGGGTAGTATATCATTTGTCAGCCTAAGTTTAATAGGTTGATTGTAGGGGACAAAATAATAGCGCTAGTGCGATACTGGGTTTTTAAGAACAGCGGTGTTTTCTCTGATTACCCTCTTGTCAATGAAAAATACTTCCCAGATGGGAGTACATTCCTATGATGGTATTACTATTTATAAATATGCTCGTTGAAGGTGTTGAATTTATTGGGTGATTTGTAGGGTGACCCATACCATGCGGTGGTCTGAGCTGGACTCTCTCCTTTCCACAAGTTCTGATAAGGGTTCTCCTTTTGCTGGCCAAAAAACGGCACTCTCAAGGATGTTGAAACCAAACTTCGACGGCAGTACATAGTCTGCACGCATACGCCAAAAGGCAGTATGGTACTTTGCAAAGGTGTTGTTGGGCGAGTGTTCTGCGCCACCTTTGCTGGCAGGAGCGGAGCTGTTGTTCACCAGTGGATCAGACAATAATGACTTTATACCAGTTATAATGGCATTCCCTTCATCAGGAGAAGCGTTTTGGTCGCCTAAAATAACAAAACGGATATGGGTGTTAAGGCCTCCCTTTTTAGAGACATCGTCATATATATAATCGGAGGATTTTCCGCCTTGAATATAGTCTTTCCAAAATCTTATTTCATCATGATTTCTTTTTCCATTACGGTCCTCGGCACCATCAAAAGTCGGAGGCGTTGGGTGGCTGGCTAAAACATGTATCGTCGTGTTGCCTACCTGGATGGGTACATCCCAGTGTGATTTGGACGAAAGTGGAAATTGCTCCCACGCTTCGGCAGTATACCAGTTGGAACCGTCTTCTTTTTTAGTAAGCAACGCATGGGGCATATCTTTCCATTTGAAATTTTGGAAGGTTCTCACCTGTTGTAGGTCTATCGGATATTTGGAGAGCAACATCATGGCATATTGGCCAGGATATAAACCAAAACCCCACGCATCGGCTCCAAATTGTGACTTGGTACCATTGTTATCTAGGTCAAACGGACTGGGCTGTCCCGTGTTAACGGTGGAGTAGTAGTAGAACGGGAAGTCAATCGGTAATGAACCCTCCTGACTAACGTTTAAATATTTTTTTATAAAGGTTTCAACGCCTTCCTTAGGGTTTGCTATATAGTCGAATTCGTTGAGTAGTATCACATCTGGACGAACCGTTTGGATGATTTTTGCTATATTTTTAATTTGTTGATTATGGCCTAAAGCCAATTCCGACATTAATATAGCCTCTGAAAGCGTTGCATTCTTATCCTTTTCATAATTCTGTGATTCCATGCTTACATTGTAAGTTGCAAACTTGATTTGATTTACATTTGTCATGGATTGAGCTATAGAAAAGTTAAAAATTAGCCCCAAAAGGCTCAGTGTTAAGTTGAGTTTTAATAAGGATTTCGCTAACATATTAATTAGTTTTTCTGTCTAGAGTTAACAAGTGTTTTTTTATAATGTCAAAATGTTGCCAGGGTATAAAATGGTTCGCTCCTGGAATTATAATCGTATTTACTTGGCTGTTTCCAGCTAATTTAGCTTCTCCATAGGCAACATTTTTGACGGTCACTAATTGATCCTGATCCCCATGTATAAAGGTAACTGGCATCGTGAGTTGATCATAATGTTTATCAAGTTCCACTAATTCTTTTTTAAAAAAGACAATCTCACGATTGGAAGGGCGGAAGGCGCCTGGAAGTAAAAATTGTAAGGGAAAGTAAGTAAATGGGTATCTCCAAAGTTCACGTGGTTCGTCATGTGGAGATATAGAGCCTGCTAAGGAAGTGATGGATGCGTAGCTTTCTGGATGGTTTTGGGCTAGTTTCATAATTACTGGGCCCCCAATACTATGTCCTATCAAGTGAATAGGCTGCTGGTTATCTTCTTTTTTGATGATTTCGAAAATGAGTTTAGCTTGCCCTTCAAGGGGCATGGCTTTTCTAAAATCGCTATATCCAAACCCAGGGCGATCAATGGAAATTATTCTGAAATGCTGTTGTAAAATAGTATCAGCCAAATAGATTTTGAAAGCGTCCCAGCTGCCGGGCGAGCCGTGTACGAAAAATAGCGTGGGAAGTTTTTTGTTGCCTGTGATTACGTAGTGTAAGTTTCGGTTACCAACCTCCAAGTAATTTATTTCAATTTTTTGGTTTTTTGAATTAAAATAGTCTTGGGCTTTTTTGTCGCTAGTACGAAACTGTATGCAGGATTGTGTAGCGACTGTGAAACATAGCAGGAGAACCAAAAGTTTTCCGGCTATTTTCATTTTAGGTTGTTGAAGTGAAGACATTCAGAATTGTATTATTATATCGATAATCAATAAAGTGATTAAGGTAATTCCGAAATAGGTATACAACCAAAAAGCCGGTGAAATTTCACCGGCTTTTTAAAAGGATCAATGGAAGAAGTCTTTCATTTTATCGAAAAATCCTTTTTCATTTTTGCCTGGTTTAGGCTGGAAATTTGGGGAATTTCTCAGCGACTCCAAGGTCTCTCTTTCATCAGAAGAAAGCTGCTGCGGTGTCCATACATTTATATGAACCAGCTGATCTCCTTTTCCGTAACCATTCAGGTCTTTTAAACCTTTACCTTTAAGTCTTAGTATTTTACCCGCTTGGGTACCTGGCTCTATGGTGATTCTTGCTTTTCCGTCGATCGTAGGGATTTCCATGGAAGTTCCTAGTGCTGCATCTACGAAGCTAAGGTGCATGTCAAACACTACATTAGAACCATCCCGTTTTAGTTGGGTTTGTTCTTCCTCTTCAATCACAATCAGCAAATCACCGGCCATTCCACCACGAGGTGGAACATTTCCTTTACCGGACATGGATAGCTGCATGCCTTCCGCTACTCCGCCAGGAATGTTCAATGTTATCAAGTCGTCTTGTAAGAGTCTTCCTTCACCCGCACAAGCGTCACAGCGTTCGCTTACTATTTTTCCGTCACCATTACAAGTAGAGCAAGTTGCGGTTGAAACCATTTGCCCCAACATCGTACTCACCACTTTGCGTACTTGTCCTACGCCATTACAGGTAGTACAGTTGCTCAAGGCAGTGCCATGTTTCGCGCCATTACCTCCACAGGTATTACAAGAAACATGACGTTTTACTTTAATTTTTTTCTCAACACCATTAGCTACTTCTTCCAGATTCAATTTTAATTTTATCCGAAGGTCGGAACCTTTACGCATTCTTCGTCCGCCGCCACCGCCTTGGCCACCACGTCCAAAAATATCGCCAAATGGACTACTGTCTCCAAAAATATCGCCGAATTGAGAGAAAATATCTTCTACTGTGAAGCCGCCGCCAAATCCAGCACCGCCACCTCCACCACCAGAAGCACCGCCAACACCCGCATGACCAAATTGATCATAACGTCTTCGCTTATTATCGTCACTTAAAACGCTATAAGCCTCTGCTGCTTCCTTGAATTTGTCTTCCGCAGTGGGGTCGTCAGGGTTTTTATCGGGGTGGAATTTGATCGCAAGTTTTCTGTACGATTTTTTAATATCTTCTGCTGCCGCATTGCGATCAACACCCAGTATTTCGTAATAATCTCTTTTTTTAGCCATTTTTTATAGATGAAATGAAATATGAAACGAAATTCGTCTTCATTTTTCAATGGAGAATGTAGATAAATTTCGTTCCATCATACATTCATTATTTTTATTAATTAAGATCCAACTACCACTTTTGCGTAGCGGATAACTTTATCATTCAACAAGTATCCTTTTTCAATTTCGTCCACCACTTTACCTTTTAGGTCTTCAGAAGGTGCTGGGAACTGGGCAATTGATTCATGGATTTCAGCATCAAAAGCTTCTCCTTTGGATACCATGGGTTTTAGTCCCTTAGATTCAAGTGTTTTGAATAATTTGGTATAAATCAGATCAATACCTTCTTTGATAGCATCCATATCCGTTGCGGTTTCGAAAGAATGCTTTGCTCTTTCAAAATCATCCACAATGGGTAACACGGCTTTCATCATATCCGCATTGGCACTCGAAAACATTTCCAGTTTTTCCTTTGCTGTTCTTCTACGGAAGTTTTCGAAATCAGCATAAAGTCTCAAATACTTGTCTTTAAGCTCGGCGACTTCAATTTTATAAGATTCAATCGGATCTAATTCTTTTTCTGGTGCCTGTTCGCTCTCAGTTGCTGTTTCGGCTTGGTTTTCCAAATTGTCAGTTTCTTGATTCAATTCGGCAGTATTTTCATCTTTACCGTTGTCGTATTCTGTATTTTCCGGCATAATTTACCTGTATTTTGATTGCTTGACTAATTGTAGTACTTGCTAAATTACTTTGCCAATTGGTTAATGACTGACAATATGGCATTTTTAATAATGTAGGAATTTTTTTGAATAACGCATTTTGCACTTTATTAAGCGATGGGGTTAAGCACAAACCGACCCATTTTTTAGAGAAAGTATAGGTGATCCTTGCAAGTTCCACCCTGCAAATAGTATGCGTTTGACCTATGAATATTGTATAAATAAACAATTGGTTAATTTTTTTAAACAGGCTCTAAGGACATTGTAATACCTTTGTACTTATGATTATCGACGATTTTATTAGGCTGAAAAGAAGTGAATTAATAAAGCAAAAAGCACAGGAAGTGGGTTTTGACTTATGTGGCATATCCCATGCTGCCTTTTTGGAGAATGAAGCGCCTCGTTTAGAAAACTGGCTTAATACCCAGTATAACGGTCAAATGGGTTATATGGCCAATCATTTTGACAAAAGACTGGATCCTAGAAAACTGGTGGACGGCGCCAAGAGTGTCATCTCAGTGCTGCTTAATTATTTCCCGACTGAGCGTCGTTCAGAAATGGAAGATGACCTGAAAATATCAAAATATGCGTACGGGACTGACTATCATTATGTTTTAAAAGACAAGTTAGGTCAACTCATGACCTATATTCAGGAGGAGATTGGTGAAGTAAGCGGCCGGGTTTTTGTAGATTCTGCACCAGTAATGGATAAGGCATGGGCAGCAAAAAGTGGACTCGGCTGGGTAGGCAAGCATAGTAATTTGATCAACCGAAGTACTGGTAGTTTTTTCTTTATCGGAGAAATTATCTGTGACTTGGATTTAGCTCCAGACGGAGCAGTACGGGATTATTGTGGAACCTGTACCAAATGTGTAGATGCTTGTCCGACGGATGCCATCACAGAGCCCTATGTGGTCGACGGTAGTAAATGCATCAGTTACTATACCATTGAACTAAAAGAAGCAATTCCTGATGAGGTAAAGGGTAAGTTTAACAACTGGGTTTTCGGGTGTGATATTTGTCAAGATGTATGTCCATGGAATCGGTTTTCTAAACCACATACCACCCCAGAATTTGAGCTATCAGAAAACTTGAAAGGAATTTCAAATACGGATCTGATTGAAATTACAGAAGAGGTCTTTAAGACTGTATTCAAAAACTCTCCTATAAAAAGAACCAAATTTCAAGGGTTGAAAAGGAATATCGATTTCGTTATAAAATAGCGGTATTATATCCCTAAGAGGGCTAATTATTTAGCCACTTTACGTCCTAAAACGCTCCTTTTTCTGTTGTTTAACTTGGCGCAGAAATACCTTTAAATGGTTTTTACCAAAGTTCCTGTCAGTGGATCCCTCCAGATCAATTACACTAGAAATGCTTCCGCAGTATGATTGCGAAAAATATTGAAACGAAAAAGTGAATAGACTATACTAAAATCAATTATTCCTTAACCCAAAAGGCTCGTATTGTTAAGTAAAATATGTTGGTATTTTTTTTATTAATTCTTTTACAAATAGAAGGGTGTTAAAAAAAAGATTTTGGATAAGGCGTTTTTATTTTAAAAAAAATTAAAAAATTGCGCTGTAAACCAGAAGGTTAGCTTTAGATATTCTAAAGTTTTTGGAGTAAAAGTTTTGTATTTAACTAATTGGTATTCAGTAGATTGTATTTTTTTTGGTTAAATTGTTTTATGTTTTCTGTAATATGTAGAATAATATTTTGCCATACTGAAGTCTTGCAAGGAATTGATTTGGTGTTTTGTAGTTTTACAGATTAAATGTTAGATTGCATAGGTTTGAAAACCAACCGTACAACATTTAACTAATTTAAAATATGATGAAAAAATTACTCAAATGGCTATTTACATTTTTTGTAATAGCCAGCTTTGCCTCACAAGGAATGGCGCAAGATCGGCAACTTACAGGCCGTGTCTTTGATGAAAATCAGACAGGATTACCGGGAGCTAATATTTTAATTAAAAATACAACTACTGGTACTAATACGGATGCAGAGGGAAATTTCAGTATTACAGTTAATGGAAGTGGAATACTAATCATATCCTCAGTAGGATATGAGCCTTCGGAAATTCCATTTAATGGATCAACGACTACTCTAGAAACTACTTTAAGACCTGATGTGCATGTATTGGGTGAAGTAGTTGTTACAGCTTTGGGTATTACCAGAGACAAGAAATCGCTAACTTATGCTACGCAGCAAATAGGTGGGGCAGAATTAACAAGAGCATCCAATACCAATTTTGTGGATGCCCTTAATGGTAAAGCAGCTGGTATTGATATCAAAGTGAGTAGTTCGGGTGCTGGTGGATCTACCAGAGCGGTACTTCGCGGAAATAAATCCTTACAAGGTTCTAGTGAGGCACTTTATGTAATCGATGGTATTCCTATGGTAAATAACAAACGTGGACAACCGGGTTCCTACGGTGGTACAGATGGAGGAGATGGTCTTTCGGCAATAAATCCATCAGATATTGAAAGTATCAGTATTTTGAGAGGCTCAAATGCTGCTATTCTATATGGTAGCCAAGGTGCAAACGGAGTAATATTGATTACCACTAAAAAAGGAAAAGAAGGGAAAGTTTCAGTGGATTTTAGTTCTAGCACTGTATTAGAAGAAGTTTCAGGTCTTCCTAAATTCCAATACCGATATGGAACTGTTGGTGGAGATTATAGCTGGACTCCAACTGCAACTGCGGTTGTGAAATCAGATAGCTACCAAAAAGGTTATATCGATGATTTTTTCCAGACTGGTGTAACGGCTACGAACTCCGTAGCAGTCACTGGTGGGAATGCTAAAACCAATGTGTATTTTTCTTATGCGAACATTTCTTCTAAAGGGGTACTGCCTACGAATACGTATCATAAAAATAATTTTTCGTTCAGACAGAGCACTAAACTCTTGAATGACAAAATAACCATCAGTTCAGGAGTGATTTTATCGGCGGAGAAATCCAAAAATCGTCCAGGGGCTGGTTATTATAACAACCCATTGACAGGTTTATATTTATTTGCAAGGGATCGTAATTTTAGTGAATATAAGACCAATTATGCTGTTTTTAATTCAACTAGAAACATGGATAAAATGAACTGGTATTCCACAGAGGAGAAACAAAACAATCCCTACTGGGAAATCAATAAAAATCCAAAATTGCAAACTTATCAACGGATTATCGCCAATACGAAACTGTCTTATGATATTGCAAAAGATCTGAAATTTGAAGTAAGAGGTAATATTGACTACAATAATATATTAGATGATAAGCGCTACGCTGCTGGTGGTAATTCGGTAAGTGTGAGCCCTAACGGGAAATGGGAGTATAGCAAATATACCGATCAATCTTTATATGCGGATGGTATACTTAGTTATAATAAAACATTTAATGATTTTAGCGTAAACGCATTGGCTGGTCTTAGTTATCAGAAAAACATTTATAATGATGGAATGAATGTTAATAATGGTACGGTTTCTCTTCAGTACCCGAACTTGTTCACCTTTGCCAATATGCCATACAATGTGGTTTTTAATAAAACCATTAATACCGTGATCAAGCAAGGTGCTTTTGCTAACCTTTCTTTTGGGTTTAAGGAATTCCTGTTTTTGGATTTGGCTGGACGTAATGACTGGGCTTCGACTTTGGCTCTTACGGGCAATGAGTCTTATTTCTATCCATCAGTAGGTGCAACGGCGATCATTAGTCAAATGTTTAATTTACCAAAGGCAATTTCATTGCTTAAAGTAAGGGCTTCCTTCTCACAAACAGCCAACGAAGTACCTTATAATGTAGTAAATCCATGGAATAGCATTGGTGGTGCCGGTGGGCCTACTGGTATTGGAGGTATTAATAGAAATACGCAGGTGCCTTTTACAGATCTAAAACCAGAAAAAATCGTAGCGAACGAATACGGTCTTGAATCTAAGTTTTATAACGGTAGAGTAGGACTTGATTTTACCATATACAATGGTGTGAGTACCAATCAATTCCTTTCATTAGCAGCTCCATCAGGTTCTGGATTTACAACTTATTTTGTTAATGCTGGACGTATCGAAAACAGTGGTTTTGAATTAACCTTAAATGCAGAACCTTTCCGTACCGATCATTTCAACTGGAATACCTCGATTAATGCTTCCCAGAATAAAAACAAGATCGTTGAATTGTTAGCTTCTAATCCTAACTATCAGGTAGGTAGCGACACGGAGGGCTTTGCATCACTGATCAAAGCAGGAGGTTCGTTTAACGACGTATATATTTTCCATTTTGCTAGAAACGACGCTGGACAAATTATTTTGGACAAAAATGGAGTGCCTACCAAAGAAGCTAAGCAAACAATTGCGGGTAATGTTAACCCGAAACTAATTTTGGGATGGAATAACAATTTCAATTATCGTAATTTCTTTGCCAGTGCATTGGTTAATGGTAAGTTTGGTGGTGTTGCATTTTCTAAAACCGAAGCTTTTCTTGATTCATACGGTGTAAGTGAAAGAACCGCAGAGGCGAGAGATGCAGGCACTGTACCGATCAATGCCGTAACCCCTGAGGGTGTTGCAATTACTTCTATTGATCCCTACACTTATTACTCTTCAGTTGGTGACAGAAACAAGATCATGGAACCTTATGTATTTTCAAGAACTAACGTTAGGTTAGGACAGTTTGTGTTGGGATACACTTTTAAATCAAAAAGCGCAAACCCAGTTTTCAAAAACGCTTCTGTATCGTTTGTCGGACGGAATTTGTTTTTCTTATATAAGAAAGCCCCATTCGATCCAGAACAAGCAATGAGCACCAACAATGCATTGCAGTCTGCTGATGTGTTTGGTTTGCCATCTACTAGATCTTACGGTTTTAACCTGAAGTTTACACTTTAAAACTTTAAAAATATTAATATGAAAAAATTAGTTATAGCACTGTTGTCTCTGATTGTGTTCGGGGCATGTACAGAAAACTTTATTGAGACCAATCAGAACCCAAATCAAATATCTGATGAGTTACTCAAGCAAGATTTTAATCTCGTAGGTTCACCTTTCTCCAACATGATCTTCAATTTGAACGGTCACCAAATAGAGGAAGATCTTTGTGCCGACAACTGGATGGGTTTCATGGGTACCCCCACTGATTTTGTGGGTAATGTAAATAATACTACTTACATTATTAGTTGGAACTCCTATTGGGGTAGGCAATATGGTAGTGTCATGTCTCCTGCTAGACAAGTGATTCGTTTGGCTGCTGAAAATGAACTGCCTTTATTCGCAACTTGGGCGAAACTTATTCGTATTTTTTCAATGTCAAAATTAACAGCAGTACACGGACCAATCATTTATTCTCAGTATGGTACCACCGCTAACTCTATTTTGTACGACAAAGAATCGGATTTATACCCCCTATTCTTTAGTCAACTGGATTCTATCCAAACGGAGTTGTCAGCCAATAAGGAGTATGCAGGATTTAAGAAGTTTGACCCTACCAGCTATGGTGGTAGTGTTCCAAAATGGCAAAAAGTAGTTAATTCTTTACGGTTAAGGTTAGCAATACGCTTATCAAAAGTAAATCCTGCCTTAGCAAAAACACAAGGTGAAAAAGCTTTGAGTGATCCTGCCGGTTTGATAACTGCCAACGCTGATAACTTTATCAATTCCTTGAATGGAAACAAAATTCCTGTTGCGCAAATTTGTTACGAGTGGGATGATACAAGAATGGGGGCTGTAATGGAATCTTTCTTGGTAGGTCTTAAAGATGGACGGATTTCTAAATACTATGCCCCAATGGATGCCTCTAATGCAGCCTTGTATGCTGATCACCCTACAATGCCCTACAAAGGAATACGTAATGGAGCATACATTAAAGCTAAAGCGGACCACGTACCCTTTTCGAAAGTTAACGAAAGTTTCCAGACGGTTCAGACGAGAAGAAATTTTACGGCAGCGGAAGTGTCATTTCTTAAAGCAGAAGC
>CAXBLH010000161.1:0-10965 GCA_963976315.1 uncultured Dyadobacter sp. | reverse complement strand
GAACGCTAAAATCGGATTAGTCTCTGGTCTTGTACTTCAATTTTTAGAGGGCCTATGGGCCTACCTTCATTATGCAGCCGGTCCACAGCGGTAACATAATAAACATATTTTTTGCCGGTTTCGACTGTTGAATCAAAAAACTTTTGACCTTGGTAGCAAAGCCCGATAATATTCCTTGGGTCATGTGCTGTTGGTTTCTGATCCGGTGTAAATCTATAAATCACATAGTACCATGCGCCATCTCCATCAGATGCAGGGTCGGGCTGTTCCCAAAATAATTCAATTCCACTAGCTGTTAAAGTCGCTTTTAAGCTCTTTGGCAAAAGAGGAGGGATATTATCTTTCCATGGCATTGTAGGTACTAACGCAGGGTATTTGAAAAAATCTTGTCTTAAAGAATCTACAAACCCCAAATTATTATTCTTTAACGACCTTGAGCTAAAAAAGATAGCTCCATCACTTTGGCTTTTTCTTAGATATCTGAATTGATCTGGAAATTCTGATGCGTTGGACCAACTGGGATCCTTGTCGTGGTTGCCTACTCTATAGGCTGCTAATCCCACATAAAAATGTTTACCAAAGCAATTCTCCGTCCACCAGTCTACCATATTTTTATAAGGTACTTTTTTAAAACCGGAGGAGAAATAAACTTGCGGGGCAATGTAATCTACCCAACCTTCTTTTACCCATTTGCGGCTGTCGGCAAAAAGATCATCATAAGATGCCAAGCCACCTTGAGTGGCAGAACCTAACGGGTCCGTATTCCGGTTTCTCCATACTCCAAACGGGCTGATCCCGAATTTTAGCCGTGGGTTAAGTGCCTCTAAAGCATCATGAATTTGCTTAACTAGCAAGTCAATGTTGTTTCTTCGCCAATCCCCTTTGTTGGAGAATCCACCTCCATATTCACGGAAAGTATCTTCGTCGCGAATAACTTGGCCCGGTGCTGCATAAGGATAAAAATAATCGTCAAAGTGAATGCCGTCTATATCGTAGTTTTTGGCAACATTCACCGTCATGTCCGTTATAAATTGTCTTACTTCGGGGATGCCAAAGTTGAACAGTTTATAACCATCGTAGTTTAAAATCCATTCGGGATGTTTCTTGCTGATATTTTCTGAAGAAACACTCGTGGAAGATTTATGGACAAGTCGGTTCAAGTTAAGCCAAGCATGAAATTCCAGCCCTCGCTTGTGGCTTTCTTCCACCATAAACTCCATTGGATCCCACATTGGACTAGGCTGCCGACCTTGTCTACCGGTAAGCCATTCGGACCAGGGCTCTGGACTTTTGGCATAGAAGGCATCCCCAGCTGCGCGGACCTGAACAAAAACAGCATTCATGCCATTTTTTTTGTGAAAATCAAGAAGAGCCGTAAATTCATCTCTTTGTTGATAAGGGAGTAAATTTTTACTGCTGGGCCAATCGATATTATCGACGGTTGCAATCCATACGGCACGAAATTCCCGTTTAGGCGGAATCGTAATTTCAGCATCTTTTAGCTGTGCTTTACAGCTTATTAAGGCAGAAAAGCATAATATTGGCAATAAATAAATTATTTTTATTTTTTTCACACAAGAGTAAATTCCAAATGATAGTACGTTCAAAGTAACGTATTTTACAACAAAGTTAGCCGAGAACAGTAGTATTTTGTAAATTGTGAAATAAACATATGCTCAAAAATTGTAATTCTGAGTAATTTTTCTGGATATTTATTGTGTAATTACAAGGAATTATTGTGTTGTAATGCAATTTTTTATTACTTCACCCACCACCATAAACTTTAAACCATAATCCGATATTGGAACCATTTGTAAAAACCACTAAAAAAAATGTGCTATTTGAAGCTGCATGGGAAGTATGCAATCAAGTTGGCGGAATTTACACTGTTATAAGAACCAAGGTTCCTGCAATGGTGGAAAAGTGGGAAGAAAATTATTTTCTCCTAGGGCCCTATTTTGAAAAAAGAGCTGCTTCTGAATTTGAGATAATTCATGACCTCGACGATACTACGGTTGGTAAAACCGTAAAACGAATGCGCGAAATGGGCTTTGTTGTTCATTATGGTTTTTGGCTAGTAACCGGAAAACCGCGTGTTGTATTGTTTGACCTTGAAAGTATTTCAAAGGATCTGGATAGAATCAAATACAACCTGTGGGAGAATAACAGAATATCCACACTAAATGTTGACGAACTGGTCAATGAAACGCTTTGTTTTGGTGAAATGATTCGCATATTCTTATCAGAATATGCAGCAGATAATGCAAAACGAGAAGAAATTGGAGTTCAATTTCATGAATGGATGTCTAGCAGTGGACTTCCGGAGCTAAAAAGAGAAAATGTTAAGGTCGCTACTACCTTTACAACGCATGCTACCATGTTGGGACGCTACTTAGCCCAGAATGTAGAAGGATTTTATAATAAACTTCCTTTTTTCGACTGGGAGCAGGAAGCCAAGAATTTTGGCATCGTTGCGCAAGCTACGATTGAACGGCAGGCGGCTTTGAGCGCTCACGTATTAACGACGGTGAGTGATGTGACTGCAAAGGAATGTGAGGTTTTCCTAGGCCGTTCTCCGGACCTGGTAACTCCTAACGGGCTGAACGTGGTTCGTTTTCAGGCAGTCCATGAATTTCAGAATTTGCACTTAAAATATAAGGAGCGTATTCACGATTTTGTACTAGGGCACTTTTTTCCGAGCTATTCTTTTGATCTAGACAAGACGCTCTACTTCTTTACTTCGGGTCGGTACGAATATAGTAACAAAGGATACGACTTGACCCTAGAGGCACTTGCTCGTTTGAACTGGAAAATGGTGCAGGCGGGAATGGACACTACAGTAGTGATGTTTATTGTTACCAAACAGCCTTTTACTTCTATCAATCCAGATGTATTGCAGTCGCGTGCGGTACTCAATGAATTGCAAGAAACTTGTACCGCCATTGAAAAAGAAGTGGGTGAAAAGCTCTTCTTGGCAACTGCTTCGGGTGACAACCATAAAATGCCAGATCTTAATAATTTCGTAGACGAATACTGGAGGCTGCGGTTGAGAAGAACGATACAGTCTTGGAAAACCGATAAATTACCTGCTTTTGTTACCCATGACCTGAAAAATGGAGATGGCATCACCGATTTTTGCCATAAAGCAAACCTCGTCAACAATGAGCGCGATCGGGTTAAGATCGTGTATCATCCAGACTTTATATCTTCAACCAACCCACTTTTTGGACTAGATTACGGGCAATTTGTGAGAGGTTGTCACCTTGGGGTTTTCCCAAGTTACTATGAGCCTTGGGGCTATACACCCTTAGAATGTGTGGTGAGGGGCGTGCCGACAGTAACGAGTGATTTGTCGGGATTTGGTGATTATATCCAGCAAATTATGCGTGACTATGAAAATAGAGGTATTTATGTGATCAACCGCAAATCGCAGACCTATTCCCAAGCAGCAGATGAGATGGCTGATATCTTATTCAAATTTGTAAAAATGCAACGTCGCGACCGCATTATGCAGCGTAACCGAGTTGAAAATATTTCTGATGTTTTCGATTGGATGAACTTACGTTCTTATTACGATACAGCACACGATTTGGCGACTAAAAGGAAAAAGCCATAAACCTTCGCTTTTCCTAGAATTCCGGACCCATCATGCTTTGTATGATGGGTCTGCTTTTTGGTGTGGAATTCTTTAAATGACTAGCACTCGCAATTTTGATTTTTTGTTAATTACGATCGCAACCTGCAACAGGCATTGTATCGTATCTTTGCATTCCTGAAAAAAATCGACACCTTCATGGCTTAGAGCCCCATTGAGTTTTATTAATGGAGTTGTCTATTGCTTATTTCGTTCCAAAAATCACATAAACAAGCTAATTGTTAATTTTTTAAACATGCGCTTACATTCTTTACCAACAGAAAAATGAACTATATAGAACTTACATTGACGGTAGAATCTGACTTTGCAGAAATTTTAATGGCCGAATTGGGCGATATTGGATATGAATCATTTATCGAAAATGACGAAGGCTTATTAGCCTATGTGCAAGAGGAGTTATTTTCAGAGACGGCCCTGGCTACATTAGTATCAAAGTATTCCGAAATGTCGGAAATAGAAACCAGCTGGAAAGTTTTGGAAAGACGTAACTGGAATGAAGAATGGGAAAAAAGTTACGAACCCATAGAGGTTGGAGATCAGGTAAGGGTTCGTGCTACTTTCCATGAGCCAGATCCTAGCTTTAAATACGATTTGTTGATACAACCGAAGATGTCTTTTGGTACGGGTCACCACGAAACAACATGGCTGGTGATGAATGAGCAACTATCCTTGCCACATGATGGTGTGGCGGTAATGGATGTTGGCTGCGGTACCGGTATACTTTCTATTTTGGCAGATAAGCTCGGAGCAGTTTCAATTTTGGGTTTTGATATTGACGAATGGGCGGTGCAGAATACAATTGAAAACTTTGAAATGAATAATTTGCCCCAAGAATCCGTTGTAATTCAAGGTACTATAAAAGATGTGGGTGCTGAATTACGTTATGGTGGGATATTAGCCAATATTAACCGAAATATTCTATTAGCCGAAATACCCGATTATGTTAGTCACCTTACCCAAGGCGGTTGGCTGGTAACAAGTGGATTTTATGAAATTGATAAAGAGGATATTATCAAATGCGCAGAAGAAAATGGTTTGCAAATGATGCGTTACAATATTAGAAATCAATGGGCAATGGTTGTATTTGAAAAAATTTAGAATGGCTAACCGTTAAGCGTTTTGAACAAATAGTAAGTTATGAGAAATGTTATCGTTTTCTGTTTTACCATTATTTTAGGTCTCTGTACCCTAGCAAACGGCCAAAATCTGAAATTTTCGGAGGAGCCCGATCAGTTTATAGTTCAGCTAAAAAAACTGATGGAAGACAGTCGGAATGGCCAATATATTGCAACAGTCACTTTGCTAGACAGCGTTTGGAGTTCTGGGATTTCGGCTAGCCAGCAAGCGAAATTTATAAAAGTGGTTCAGATTTTGGCTTCAAAGGGGCAAAAAGCGAGTCCACTTATGAATTTGTTAATTCAAAATGGAATCAGTTTTGCAAAAAACTCAGGGAAAGGGTATGACCAGTTTTTGGATATTTTGCCCCAAGTGATACAAAACTATGATGCAAAAACTTTTCAAAGGTTATTGGAAACCACTCAAACTTTAAATGATTCGCATAAGCTCTATGGAAATAACTATAACTCTTTATACCTGACAGAAGGGAACTATCAATTCAAATTTGATACTACCGCTGTGGCGGATGCGAAACAAGAGGCCAAGCTTAATGCTATCAATGATAGTTGGGATGCGCCAGTAGATACCAACTTTGTGATTTCACCTATTTCAATTCCTTTACCGGTTGTTACTGGGGCAATTCTAGAAATACAAAATGCAAAATTTGCAATGGTTACCGTCAGTGATTCGGTTGTTTTTGGGCCTTCAACCGGGAAGCTGTCTTTGCATGATGGCACCTTTGTAGGTGAAAAAGGAAAATTTGACTGGGCTTCGGCCGGGGAAGAGTCTATTTATGTTGACCTGGATAAGTTTACTTTTAATATTTCTAATCCTAAAATAATCGCTGAAAATGTAACTATCCATCACGAAGCAAAACTTATTAAACCCATAAAAGGCAAATTAGAATACCGAGGTATAAAAAAAGTGAAAGGAAAGCCGTCGCAGTATCCACGATTTGTATCAAATGGGGTAGATGCTCAGCTCAAATCCAGTGGAGGAAATATTAAATACAAAGGCGGATTTGCATTAATTGGCTTGGATATGTTTAGCTCCTCACTCAGCGGGGAACCCTCTATTTTGTCGGTTAATTTTAAACAGAAACCTGCATTTACCGTCATTAGTACTAAATTCCAGTTAATGGACTCGGTGTATAAGGCACCACTGGTAATTTTTTCTATGCCTATTGGTAAGGACTCTCTGTACCATCCAGGGGTGAGTTTTAAGTATAACGATCTGGAAGGACAGTTGCGGTTAAGTAGAGCGGATAAAACCGACTTTGGCCCGTTACCCTATAAAGACAGCTATCATAAAATGGATATTTGGGCTCAGGCGTTACGCTGGAATTTGCCCAAAGAGGAGGTCGAGTTTTATAGAATCAATGGAAAGGATGTAGTTCCCATTCGCTTGGAGTCGTTTGATTTTTTCAAGAAAGAACGCTTTACCACACTTTCAAAAGAGTTTGGTTTTCAGCCTTTACTATTGGCGGCTAATTATACTCAAACCGAAAAGAAATCTGGGTTTTTATCGGATGAGCTGGCGGCCAAGTTTAAGCAAAATCCTAAAATTTTAAGACGAACTTTAGAGCGACTTTATCTGGATGGTTATTTTTTGTACAGCAAGGAAACCGATGAATACGCATTAAGTAAGAAAGGAGTATTGTACATTTTGGCCAATCTTGAGAAGACCGATTACGATAATTTTCAAATTACTTCACAATTTACTTCCTCCGATGAGCTCGCTAATGCTACCATCAATTTGAAGGATACCTTAATGACGGTTCGGGGTGTATCCAAGTTTGTCATTAGTGATAGTTTGAATATTTATGGTATTCCCAGTGATAAAAAAGTCATTATTGGTAAGAATCGGAATTTGTCACTGAATGGTCAGTTGGTATCGTCAAATTATCAATTTAGAGGCCAAGGGCTGAAATTTGACTATAACCAGTTTTTTGTAAACGTTGCCCCAGAAAACTCGATCACCTTTACACCTCGTGATAAGTATGTCAAAGGGCAGGAAGGTGAGGTAGGTGGACATGTAAAGTATGAAAATGGAGGAACTTTTTATTTAAGTGATCCTAAAAATAAATCAGGAAAACAAAAGGGGAAGGGTTCGCCACGGATAGTGGTCCCGGATGGGATGATTGTATATTTTGATCAGCCCGAAAGAGGAGATTTGATGTACCCCAAAGAAGTGTTTTTTAAGATTCCAAAAATTGATATGGACGGGCTGGATCAGCGGGATGTGATTTTTGATGGAACATTTAACTCTAATGGAATTTTGCCACCTATTAAAACCATTCTTAAGAGCATGCCAGATAACTCCCTGGGCTTTGAATACAAACTGCCTGCCCAAGATGTTAAAATTTATAATGGTATTGCTACTGCCAAGTTTACCGACACCTTAAAGTTGGATAATCAAGGTTTACGGTCCAAGGCGGTTCTCAAATATTTGTCTGCCCAAATGACGGCAAAAGAAGTAGTTTTGGGAGCCGACTCTTTGTTTGCTACCGGTGAAGTGGCCAGTATTAAAGAAGCAACTATTGGGCAAGGGTACTTTCCAGCCGTGGATATAAAAGACTATAATATGCACTGGTTTCCCAAATCGGATAGTATGTTTATTAGCACGCAAGGCAAGTCTTTTTCACTTTATAAAAACACCACGGAACTGGCAGGGAGCTTGCTCCTTCGCTCCAACGGATTGTACGGCCAAGGGGTTTTGAGACGCCTAGACTCGGAGATTGCTTCCAATGATATTAAGTTTAAAAAGGAAGGATTTACTGCCAATAAATCTGTATTTTCTATCAATAGCAATGGCGAAAGTACGGGTAAAAAATTATTGGCGGGACGAAACGTAAATATAGACTTTAACTCGAAGACAGGTATTTCAAATTTTGTTACGGATGAAAGTGGCTTTGGCAGCGATTCCTCTGGTATGGAAATACCCACAGCATCTTACCAGACTTTAATTGGTACAGCGATTTGGGACACGAACAAAAAAACAATTCTGATCAAAGGCTTTGGGGCAACCTCTACTTATACCTCTACACAGGAGGATCAGGAAGGGCTAGCTTTTGAAGGTGCTGAGGCTATTTATGATATAGACAAAGTGTCATTGAATATCAAAGGCGTACCATTTATTAGAACCGCCGACGTAAAAATTATTCCGGAAAAAGGTTTAGTGAGTATTGATGAAAAGGGTCGTATTAGTCCTTTGAAGAATGCAAGAATCGAAATTGATACTTTGAATACTTCGCATCGTTTGCGAGATGCGGAGATTACGATTGACTCTCGTAACCACTTTCAAGGTTCGGCTACCTATCAATACATTAGCGCTCGAAAGGATACTTTTAATATCAAAATGCAAGATTTTGAGCTACGTGAAGTTGAATTAGCAGAGGCAGGGAAAAAAAATAAAGCCCAAGGTGCAAATTCGGGAATCAAATATTATACTACCGCACGAGCAGATATTAAGGAGTCGGAAAATTTGTCGCTTTCGCCCCGCATTCAGTTTAAGGGAAGTATCAACTTGGTGGCCTATGAACCTTCCTTGAAGCTAGATGGTTTCGTGAAGCCTGTTATTAAGTACCGAAAAGATTTTCAAAGTTCGTGGATTGTTTTTCAAGAAGAACCAGGTGAAAATATTACCATAAAAATAGACAAGGATCTAAAAAATGAGCATGAAATCCCGCTATCTGTGGGCTTACATTACAACGAAAGAAGAGGCATGTATATGAGTTTTCTTTCTCCCAAGGAATCCGATGGCGACGAAGATATTTATTTGGCAAAAGGGGGGCTCAATTATGACGAGGAACTGAAATCTTTTAGAGTTCTACCACCACCTGGAGCAGACGGGCTTATTGATGAAGCAAATTCTTTAAAATTCGACGATTCGACGGGCGTGGCTGAGTTTTCAGGTCCCTTGAAATTAATTCCTTCAGACTGGCTACAAACTACCGGTAGTGTTACGGCACAAGTGGATAGCGCAAAATATGCTTTTAATACGATGCTCCTTCTCAAGTTTGATGCACTAACTCCGGTTTTGCAACCTTTAGCCGCCAAAATTGTCGAAACTAACTTGGAAGAACAAAATAGCTCAGCCGCGGACGATGACCCCGACCAGCTCAATGCGAAATTATCAGCCCTTATAGGAGGACCCGCCACAACCGCTTTTCAAAAATTATCCGTTGCGGGTTATAAGCCACTGTATGAGGCTTCGTCTAAACTTGACGTACCCATGGTTATATCCAATGTGAATTTACACTGGTCTGCGGCGCATAACGCCTATTTTTCGCAGGGACCCATTGGTGTTTCGAATTTTGGAAAAAATAATATTAATGCTCAAATGGAAGGAGCTATGGAAATAAGAAGGGGAATTGAAGGCGATGAGTTCAGCTTGTATTTGGAAGTCTCCCCCGATGTTTGGTATTATTTTGATTATCGGTTGGAGGAGCTGGGTGTGGTCTCTTCTATGATAGATTTCAATGACCGGCTTACGGCTGGTGGCAAAAATGGAAAATCTAAAATGACCCTTTTTACCTTAGGTAATGAAGAAAAGGAAATGTTTATTCGTCGATTCGATGAATTTTACCAACCTGCTATCAAACGGACACGTTTAGCAAAAGAGGCTAAAAAGAAGGTGATTCCTGCTGCTGAGAAAAAGAAAAAAGTAGAGCAGGCTGATGGATTTTAATATTCCAGTTCTTAATTACAACGAAAGCCGATTCTATTCACAGATTCGGCTTTCGTTGTATGTATTAGACTTGAACCTGTAAGGTTAAATTTCAATTTTTACCAAAATATAATCACAGGAATAGGCTATAGTATCATTTCTTAGGGTGATTCGAAAGTTGACCGCCGACTGCAGTAAGTTACTAAACCATTCAATTAATACCCAACGCTCACATCATCTCCTCTGGGATCAGATCCTCCTTCTAGCCAGCCATCTTCGCCCACTAAAATGCAGTCCATTCTACCCAAAGTATTGCTCAGCTTTTCTAGGGTATAACCTTTACTTTGTAATTTTTGAATGGTACTTTCTGAAAAAGCATTGGCTTCAAACATGGTTTTGTCGGGTAACCACTGATGGTGAAATTTCAAAGCATTAACGGATTGTTGCATGGTCATGCCATGTTCTATCACATTCAGTATGGTTTGATACACCGAGGTTATAATTGTTGAGCCGCCAGGCGTACCGACCACCATATACAATTCACCGTCTTTTTCGAGAATAGTAGGTGTCATGGAAGACAACATTCTTTTGCCCGGAGCTATGGCATTTGCTTTATTTCCGATCAAGCCAAACATATTTGGAACACCTGGTTTGATACTGAAATCGTCCATTTCGTTATTCATAAAAAAACCACCCCCTTTAACGATTACCTTGCTTCCATATCCGCCATTCAGAGTGGTGGTGATAGATACTGCGTTTCTGTCCTTGTCCACGACTGAAAAATGGGTTGTTTCCAAGCTTTCATAGCCAGGAATGGTTCCTCCTTGCATATCCATGCTATTGGTTGCTTGGTTCCAATTGAAATTTTTCCAACGATTGGCTAAATACTCCCGACTCATCAGCGTAGAACTCGGGATTTTTATAAAATCGGGATCCCCTAAAAATTTAGCACGGTCGGCATAAACACGACGTTCCGCTTCAATCATTACTTGCAAGGTGGAATCGCTGTGCCAGCCCCATTTTTTTAAGGGGTAGGGCTCCACCAATCGCATTAACTGGATAAGGGCAATACCGCCGCTGGATGGAGGTGGCATGGATATCACCTTGAAATTTTTATAAGTTTTTGAATTAGTTTCTCGCCAAACGGCCTGATAGTCTTTTAAATCCTTTTTAGTAATTATCCCTTCCTTGTTCTTACTGATTTCTTTTACAATTAAGCTAGCTACTTTGCCTTTATAGAAACCGTTGGCACCCTTTTTTTGAATTTTTGTTAATACTTTACATAAATCTTTCTGCACCAAAATATCTCCTTCTTCCCATTCATCCCCCGAGGCTTTTTGGAAGTATGTGGTTCCTTGATTTATTTCAGCAATATCCGTTTTAATGGCGTTAAGTCCACGGGCCTCACGTGTTGTTTGAACAACTCCTTTTTTGGCAATGTCAATGGCGGGTTGCAATAATTGGGTCCAAGGTAATTTTCCAAATTTCGCATGTGCTTCTGCCATACCAGCAACTGAGCCAGGTAC
>CAXBLH010000160.1:0-10972 GCA_963976315.1 uncultured Dyadobacter sp. | reverse complement strand
GCAGACTTACCAGACGAAAGTGAGCAAGACTTATTTGAAGAATTAATAGAGCAATTAAAACAAAGTTATTCGGACTTAAAACTTAATAAACCAGAAAGCTTATCCCGTTCATTAGCACGTCGCTTTTCTTATCGTTATGCGGTAAAGCTTTCCATCGTAGAAATTCACACTTTAATTAACCAGCTTTTTGCTACCACCGACCCCCATAAGACACCCAGTGGCGAAACCATTATTGTCTTACTGACCATGGATAAAATAGCATCTATATTCCGGTAACAGCCTTCCAAAAGCCAAGGGCAGTTGAAACGAAAATAATTGATACATAGTTATTATAAAATATTTTATCGCCATATAAAGCAAATATGTTAAGCCTTACGCCTACAGTCAAGAATTTACTAATCATCAATATTGTTGTATTTATAATTGACGCTTACGTCATTAATCTTACCAATAGCTTTGCGTTAAGATCTTTTCTTTCACCCGCATTTGCACCCTATCAGTATGTTACGTACATGTTTTTACATGGTGGGTTTTCCCATCTTTTTGGAAATATGTTTGGTTTGTTCATGTTTGGACCCATGCTTGAAAGGATGTGGGGCCCTAAAAAGTTTTTGATTTTTTACTTTGTCACTGGTATCGGAGCAGGTCTTTTGTTTTCTGGTATTGGGTATTTTGAAAATATTCAAATCAAAGAGGCTGTTGATTTATATACCCAATACCCTTCTCCCGAAGGCTATGTAGATTTCCTGAGCAAGCACGCACAGGGTTATTATCAAAATCAATTATCCTTTTTAAATCAATTTGAGGAATTCCCTAATAATTCTTCTTATATTAAGGAAAGTATCGATTTTGTTAATTATTATTACAATGCACTGATTAACACCCCTATGGTTGGCGCATCGGGTGCTATTTTTGGAATATTGATGGCTTTTGGTATGTTATTCCCAAACACGGAGTTATTTCTGCTTTTTTTCCCTTTTCCAATTAAAGCTAAATATTTTGTAACATTCTATGGGCTATACGAACTTTATGCTGGTATCCAAAACTCACAATCAGATAACGTGGCTCACTTCGCCCACGTTGGTGGAATGATTTTTGCATATATTTTATTACGATATTGGAATACTAAAAGAACAAATTTTTATTAAAAGATGAGCCATTTTGTTGACGACATAAAAAGAGAGTTCTCCAAATCGGATAACGCATTGGTGAAAATTATCATGGTCAATTCAGCAGTTTTTTTATTGCTGTTATTGTCCAAAATAATTTTTACCCTTTCGCAGTCAGCTGGAATTTATGCTTGGTTGCTACACCAAATAGAGCTACCTGCGGACTTAAACGTACTTTTATATAAACCCTGGACGCTATTTTCCTACTTTTTTGCCCACGAAGATGTATTTCATATCCTCTTTAACATGTTATTCCTGTATTGGTTTGGCAGGTTAGTAGACGAATACTTAGGTGCTAAAAGAGTAGTAGCACTATATATACTTGGAGGGATTAGTGGAGGTTTAGTTTACATCATTATATACAATCTATTACCATTTTTCCAAAATCAAGTGGTAGGTTCAGGGATGCTAGGTGCGTCAGCTGCGGCATTTTCCGTTGCTGTTGGAGCTTCTACCCTCTTACCTAATTATACCTTTAACCTCATTTTTCTTGGACCAATTCGGATCAAGTTTATCGCATTGTTTTATATAATTCTGTCGCTGGCTCAAACTATTGGGCCTAATGCTGGTGGAAATTTGGCACACCTAGGAGGCGCTCTTGTAGGATTTATTTTTATTAAGTCCCTCCAAAGTGGTACGGATTTGGGCAAACCCATCTATTCCTTGATGAGCTTTTGGACTAATTTGTTCAAAAAAAAACCAACGATGCGCGTTACTTACCGTGAAAAACAAGTTCATAAGAGCACAACGGTCTTTAACACTCGTCCTGCGAACAGTACTTTCGAAATGCCTGATCAAAGTGAAATAGATACTATTTTGGATAAAATTTCAAAATCTGGGTACGAAAGTTTAACCAAAGAAGAAAAACAAAAACTGTTCAAAGCGAGCCAACAAAAATAAAAAGAAAAGAATAATATTGATTTTCTTAATTTTGTGCTCAATTGCCGTTGCTATTAACGGCCTAAAACAATTCTAATTGCCTGAGAAAACTATGCTTATAACGCCGGGAAAGTTACTTGCCAAAATTGATTCACCTGCTGATCTCAGACAATTGGACAGGTCACAACTACCACAGGTTTGTAATGAGTTAAGGCAATACATCATCGATAATGTATCTGTATACGGTGGTCACTTCGGTGCTAGTCTTGGTGTAGTTGAGTTAAGTGTAGCCCTACATTACGTTTTTAATACACCCGACGATCAGCTCGTATGGGATGTAGGACATCAGGCATACGGCCATAAAATTTTAACCGGACGAAGAGATAACTTCAAAACTAACCGTGTTTATGGAGGGCTGTCTGGTTTTCCCAAACGAAAAGAGAGTATCTATGATGCATTTGGCGTAGGACACTCCTCTACTTCTATATCTGCTGCACTCGGCATGGCTGTTGCCTCGGCGATAGAAAAAAATTTTGAAAGACAACATATTGCAGTAATAGGCGATGGTGCCATGACCGCCGGTTTGGCATTTGAAGGTATGAACCATGCTGGTGCCACCGACTCCAACCTTTTAATTATCCTCAACGACAATTGCATGGCAATTGACCCGAATGTTGGGGCCTTAAAAGAATATTTGACAGACATTACCACTTCGCAAACCTATAACAAATTTCGTGACGAGGTTTGGAACTTGTTAGGTAAGATGAGCACTTTTGGTAAAAGTGCCCAAGAAATTGTTTCCAAAGTGGAAGCGGTAATGAAAACGGCAATTTTGCGTCAAAGTAATTTATTTGAATCGCTTAGCTTAAGATATTTTGGTCCAATAGACGGCAATGATATCAGCCATTTAACCGAAGTTCTCAATGATTTAAAGAATATACCTGGGCCCAAAATTTTGCACTGCCTTACTGTAAAAGGAAAAGGTTACGCACCAGCCGAGAAAGAACAAACCAAATGGCATGCACCAGGCATATTTGATAAAATAACTGGAGAGATTCAGAAAAAGGTCTACGATGTACCACAAGCACCTAAGTTCCAGGATGTTTTTGGACATACACTGGTGGAGCTCGCAGAAAAGAACCAAAAAATTGTGGGTGTTACCCCCGCCATGCCCTCGGGGTCTTCGCTTAATATTATGATGAAAGCCATGCCTGATCGTGCTTTTGATGTGGGAATAGCCGAGCAACATGCTGTCACATTTTCTGCTGGAATGGCTACAAGAGGCAGCGTGGTATACTGCAACATTTACTCCACCTTTATGCAGCGTGCTTATGATCAGGTGGTTCATGATGTGTGTATTCAGGAATTACCTGTTATTTTTTGTCTGGACAGAGCAGGCTTGGTAGGTGCCGACGGCCCCACACACCATGGCTTGTATGATATGGCCTTTATGCGTTGTATCCCCAATATGGTAGTTGCTTCGCCCATGAATGAGGAAGAGCTGCGTAACCTGATGTATACTGCCCAACTCGACTCTTTCCAACAAGGTAAAAGTGCTTTTACGATTCGGTACCCACGAGGAAATGGAGTGATGCCCCAATGGAAAACCCCTTTGAAAGAAATAAAAATAGGCACAGGGAGGTTTATTCAATCGGGGAAAGATGCTGCTATTCTTACCATTGGGCCGTTGGGTAATTTTGTAAAGTTAGCCAATGCCATTCTGGCAAAAGAGGGGATTTCAATCGCTCATTATGATATGCGCTTTGTAAAGCCGTTGGATGAGGAATTACTCAAAGATGCACTTTCGACTTTTGATAAAATCATTACCCTCGAAGATGGCTGTTTACAAGGAGGATTTGGTAGTGCTGTTTTGGAATATATGGCCGACAATGGATATACCAATCGCATAAAACGCCTAGCTATCTGTGACACCATCGTTGAACATGGCGAACCCATAGAACTTTATAAAGAATGTGGTTTGGATCCACAAGGAATTGCAAACAAAGTAAAGGAGTTATTAAATGAGAGACATCAGGAAATTGTAAGTATATAGGCTTGCCAGCGGAACTTATTTAACTACTGAAGCTCGACCAAGGAAATACTTCAACTTCCTCTTTTGAATTTTAATTTTCCTCTTTATTGGCTTTATAATGACCGACGATTTCCGAAAAAAGTTAAAAAACTTTCTTTTAATTGATATTGAAACAGTTTGTGCTGTTAGCTCTTATGAGGCCTTACCCAAACGAATGCAGTTGCTTTGGGATAAAAAAGCACAGAGCCTGCGTAAAATTAATGACGCTACCTCCAACTCCGATTATTTTTATCAAAGGGGTGCCATTTATTCTGAATTTGGTAAAGTGGTATGTATTGCCTTTGGTGCCTATTTTTGGAATGAGAACGACGAAATGTCATTTAAAGTAAAGTCCTTCTCTGGTGATAATGAGGCGCAACTATTACTGGACTTTAAAGCATTAATAGAAAAATATCCTCCCCAACATTTGGTAATGTGTGCCCATAATGGAAAGGAATTTGACTTCCCGTTTCTGTGCAGGCGCATGTTGATCAACCATATTCCGATACCGAAAACTTTACAAATTGCAGGAAAAAAGCCATGGGAAGTTTTACATCAAGATACCATGGAGCTCTGGAAGTTTGGTGACTATAAAAGTTATACTTCGCTGGATCTTATGGCGGCCGTGTTTGATTTGCCCGGCAGCAAAGGGGAGATGAGTGGCGACCAAGTTACCAAAGTATATTATGAAGAAAATGATTTAGAAAAAATAAGCCGATATTGCCGGGAGGATGTAGTAGTGCTAGGTCAGCTCTATTTAAAACTTAATAGTGTTCCTTCCGTAGAATCCCAAAATATAATACGACTAGAATAGCCATGGTTTAGTAATACTTCATGGCCAGAATTGGGACAAACCCAATTTTAAATCAGATATTTAACTAAAAGCTGGATATCGCAATAATTATTAATAAGTCCATGAAAAAGAAAAAAATAAACCAAGAAAATAGAAATACAAAAACAGCGACAAAGCCTCATGACATACTCTCCTCTGTAGCTGAATTAAAGGCAGATATTGCCGCTTTTTTTGACCTCAACAAAGATTATTCTTTCCGTCCATTTGATGTACATGACCATTTTGGAGTTCAAGACCGTAAGGTTCGCCAGCTCTTTAACGAGATTATGCATGAACTGGAAGAAGACAAAAGAATTATTTTCAATCAGGATGGTACCTATATCGCCAATGGGGAACAACAATCAGACGACTCCTTAATTGGCAGAGTTGACAGAGTAAATAAATCATTTGCTTTCGTTATCGTAGAAGGACGAGAAGATGATATTTACATCGAAAGTGATTTACTTAACAACGCCTGGGATGGGGATATTGTACGAGTTCAACCTTTGGTAAAAAATATAGGCCGCAGGAGTTCCGGAAAAAGTGATTCTAAAAGCTCCAAAAGAGTCGAAGGACGTGTAACCGAAATTATAGAACGTAAGAATGCGGGGATAGTAGGCATTTTGGAGGTAAACCCAAGATATGCCATTGTGCAGCCCGACAATAAAAAGTTAATGGATCCGATTTATTTGGAATCGGACGCATTAGAAAACGCTGAAAAGGGAGACAAGGTAATTGTAAAAATCAAAAACTGGCCAACTAGACGCAGTCAGGCTGAGGGTTATATAGCGTCTGTATTAGGAAAGGCCGGTAATAATGATGTAGAAATGCATGCAATTCTGGCTGAATTCGGACTTCCAAATGAATTTCCTGAGGAAGTAGAACAAGAAGCGGAAAATATCCCTTTAACAATCCCTAAAAAAGAGATCGCTAACAGACGGGATATACGTGACATACTTACTTTTACGATTGATCCCGTTGACGCAAAAGATTTTGATGATGCACTCTCGTTGAAGTATCTTGACGAAGGGAATTTACAAATTGGGGTTCATATTGCAGACGTATCACATTATGTAAAACCCAATACAGAATTAGAAAAAGAAGCCTACCGTCGCGCTACTTCGGTGTATTTGGTAGACCGAACCGTTCCAATGCTGCCAGAAAAACTATCCAACAATTTATGCTCCTTACGCCCCCACGAAGATAGACTGGCATTTTCAGCCATTTTTGATGTAACGCCAAAAGGAAAAATATTACAGGAATGGTTCGGAAGAACGGTTATTCACTCCGACCGTCGTTTTAGCTATGAAGAAGCACAAGAAGTGCTGGATTCTGGCCAAGGCGACTACCCAACGGAGTTAACCGAGTTGAACAAATTAGCCAAATTATACCGAAAGGAACGTTTTAGAAAAGGCGCTATCAATTTTGATACACCAGAAGTGCGTTTCCGATTGGATGAAGACGGTAAGCCACTGGGCATCTATCAAAAAGAAAGGCACGATTCCCATAAGTTAATTGAAGAATTTATGCTTCTGGCTAATAAGCGGGTTGCGGAGTATGTTTATTCTTTATCAAAGGGTCGTCAAAAAAATACCATGATTTACAGGGTGCATGAAGCTCCTGATCCAGATCGGTTAAAGACGTTTTCTAACTTCGTCGCAAAGCTCGGGCATAAATTAGAAGTAGACGAGGAAAAGCAAATCGCCAAGTCTATGAATAGTATGCTCAAAGAGATTGAAGGAAAGCCCGAACAAAACCTCATTGAACAGCTTGCCGTAAGAACGATGGCCAAAGCTCGGTATAGCGTGGAAGATTTAGGCCATTTTGGGCTTGCTTTTAAACGTTATTCTCACTTTACTTCACCTATTAGACGCTATCCCGACGTAATGGCTCATAGGCTTTTACAGCATTATTTGGATGGTGGGGAGTCCGTAGATAAGGAAGTTTACGAAGCAGCCTGCAAGCACTCTTCCGATCGCGAACGCCTAGCTTCAGAAGCGGAAAGAGCTTCCATCAAATACAAGCAGGTAGAATTTATGAGCTTAATTGATCAGGATCAGGAATTTGACGGTATTATTACAGGTGTTACTGAATTTGGAATTTTTGTGGAGATTACTGAAACCTCCTCGGAAGGACTTATTAGAATGACTGACCTCGGAGACGATTATTATGAACTAGACAAAGAGAATTATAGAATAATCGGCCAAAAAACAAGCAAGATTTACACCTTTGGAGATGCTGTTAAAGTAAAAGTAAAAGAAACCAACCTTGCTAGAAGAAGCATGGATTTGTACCTAGCAGGCAGCACTCCTGGAAAGTCAAGGCCGAATTCGGACGCCAGATCCAGGCGGCCAAGATCAAGCAGAACTGAAAGAAGATCTGGTGCTTCTACCTCCAAACCCAAAAAGTCAGGATCTAGAAGAAGACGTTAACCGTATTTTTGTACGCATATTGACAGGAGTAAAATGTATATGACATTTTACTCCTGTTTTTTTATTGGTAGAGTCATTAGATATTATTTCGAAACTACTTTGGTTTCAAATGATCAATAAACTTGAAAAAACTAACTGTCAATACACCATGTCCAAAAAGCTACTAACCGTCCTAACTATTTTAATTGCTGCCTCTTTTTTGGCATGCACTCCAGAAAACAATGCTGACAAAGAAGAGTGGGTCTCGCTTTTTAATGGCAAAGACCTTACGGGCTGGGATATCAAAATTGCAGGGTATGAAGTCAATGATAACTACAAAAATACTTTTATTGTTGAAGATAGTATGATTAGGGTGAATTATATGGAGTATGACACCTTTACCACGCAGTACGGCCATATGTATTATAATCAACCATTTTCTCATTATAAAGTAAGAATGCAATACCGTTTTACTGGCAATCAAGTACCAGGAGGCGCCTCATGGAATGTGAGAAACTCAGGAATAATGCTTCATTCTCAGTCTGCGGCCAGCCTAGGGGTGGACCAGGATTTCCCAATTTCCTTGGAAATGCAATACTTGGGTGGGCTTAGCAGTGGGGAAAGAACCACAGGTAACCTTTGCACGCCAGGCACCATCGTGGATATTAACGGCCAGCTGGATATGGCTCATTGTATTAGCTCCAACTCTAAAACTTATGACGGCGACCAATGGGTAACCGCCGAAGCAATAATGCTTGGTGACTCCATAGCTCATTTTTTAATTGAGGGAGATACTGTTTTGACATTCACAAATGCCCGAATTGGAGGCGGTTTTGTGGGTGATCACCATAACTTTAAAGCAGGTAAAGTGGCTGATGAAGCAGGTTGGGTCAAAAAAGACAATACACCTCTCTCCACGGGCTATATTGCCTTACAGGCAGAAAGCCATCCGATAGACTTTAAGAATATTGAATTGCTTGAATTAAAAGGGTGTATGAACAAAAAAGCAAAAAACTTTAAGTCGTATTATGTAGTTGACGACCCCGCTAATTGTAAATTTTAAAGCAAAATTAAGCATGCTTTAATAGCCTCTAGGTACCACTGGCTTCGTGTTACAAGAGGCAGATATTGGCCTCCATTAAACAACTTTTAGTGGATTACTAGCTTCTATTTTCTAAGCACAAAAGTCCATGTACATAATCATTCCTGATAAGCACTAATAAAATAAAAAATATTTAACTTTAGGCACACTTAAAACAAATACACTATGGGTCTTTTAAGAAAAATTGCCACTAAAATTTCGGATGTCAAAGACTTTTTAATACCAGATACCGAATTTGCCGCAAATACGGTACCTTGGATAGACCAAGAAAACCCATCAATTGATGCCTTTTTAGAAAAAAAACCACCAAGAATCACCCCTCCTTATAATTTAAAAGAGAAGTTAACCGATTGGCAAAAAAATGGTTACGTCGTTCTTGAGAATATAATTCCAAAGGAAATGATTGACAACTTTTGGAACGATTTTGAAAAATTAGTACGAAATCCAGATGACTACGACCTTTCGGTAAGAATAGATTTGGAAGAATTTAAGCCCAATCAAGAAAGAAACATCAAAGATTTTCCGAAAGAAGCCCTGCTAGGTAAGTATGTCAAAATCAATGATTTCCATAATTCATCCGTTGCTGGAAAAAAATTGATGTCGCACCCTTCTATAGTTACGTTTTTAGAAGCTATTTTTGACCAACAAGTGGTTGCTCTTCAGAGTCTCATTTTTATGTACGGCAGCCAACAACCTACCCATCAAGACTTTCCATGGGTAACGGCCAAAATACCCAGCCAACTGGCAGCCGCATGGATAGCACTCGAAGATATTAAAATAGACTCTGGACCATTGTACTATTACGTTGGCTCCCATAAAATACCGAAATTCAACTTCGGTACGGGCATTTTATTTAAGCCCTCCTCCACTAAAAGCCCATTAGATTTTGCAGCATATTTGGATAAAACTTGTACGGATAGGAAGCTATGCAAAGAAACGCTTTTGATAAAAAAAGGAGATGTTTTGATATGGC
Source organism: uncultured Dyadobacter sp. (assembly GCA_963976315.1). Lineage (GTDB taxonomy): Bacteria > Bacteroidota > Bacteroidia > Cytophagales > Spirosomataceae > Dyadobacter. The sequence goes on along the minus strand of CAXBLH010000160.1, from coordinate 1,535 downwards.
ATGCTGCTTTGGCACACGGTGGTTCCATGATAACCAATCCAGCGCAAACTAGAAAGTCTTTTGTGTGCCACTATTCTACGGTGGAGGCTTTACCTTTTCACCGAAATGCCGTGAATCAAATACCTGTCAAACAAGATTATAATGGTATGCTAATCTATAACAATCCATTATTACCTCAATCGGAAGACGTTTTAAAATAAGACGAAGCTAACCCTATTTTTAACATTAGCCCCGACCTATTTGATATAGATACTGTCCAATAATTTCTAAAAGCAATATTTTAACCCCAGGCCAACTGTAAAAATGGTCCTTTAATACCTTTCGAAAGAAGGTCTAGTACAAAAAGGAATATAAATTTTTCTATAAAGGACGTTTAAGTTTCAGGGCTAAGCGTCCTTTTTTTATAATATTGCAAAAAAGCTTACAATGAAAATTTTAACTCAGCTCTAAATGAATAGTAATCTTATTCGTCTGCTGCTTCTACTTGCTGGTCTAATTGGTATTAATTGGTTGATATCTTTAAATCCATATCAGTGGGATCTTACAGAAGACCAACGGTATTCGATTTCTGACGCAACAAAAGAGATGCTTGCGAATCTTGACCAAGAAGTTAACGTAAATGTTTACTTACACGGAGATTTCCCTCCCGGTTTTGAACGTCTTGAAAGTGCTACCAAAGAAACTCTGGAAGCCTTTAGAAGCTATTCTGGCGGAAAGGTGAATTTCCAATTTTCTGACCCTTCACAAGCCAACAACGAAACGCAGCGTCAAGAACAATACAGCCATTTGATGGATCGTGGCTTAATACCTACTAACCTTTTTAATAATGAAGATGGAAAGCGAACTGAGAAAATTATATTTCCAGGGGCTATTGTTCAAATGGACACGCTTTCGGTACCTGTACAGTTATTAAAAATCAACCAGTCTTTAACTGCGGAGGAACAGCTAAACCAGTCCTACGAAGATATTGAGTTTGAACTGGCTTCTGCCATAAAACTATTAAGCAATCCAGAAAGAAAAAAAATTGGTCTCATTGTAAGCCATACCCACCTCTCACCAGCCCGACTAAGTGACTTGATAGCCTCCATTCAACAGCGCTATGATGTTTTTTTGGACATGAATAATCCTGAGTCTTATGAAAATCTGGATGCAATCTTGGTACTCAAGCCCGACAGTGCTTTTTCCGATAACGATCTATACAAGCTAGACCAATATGTTGTAAATGGGGGAAATGCACTGTTTTTTGTAGATGGTGTGATGATAGATAGCGTAAATCTGGAGGGGACTTTTGCCAAACCACTTACACTTAACCTAGACCCCTTATTTTTCAAATGGGGAGCTCGTATCAATTACGATTTGGTGAAAGATCTTAATTCTACCAAAATCTTACTCAATACAGGCAATATGGGCGACAAACCGCAGCTGGAAGCACTGCCATGGCGATTTTATCCTTTATTAAATGAGTTTGGGAGTCATCCAATTAGTAAAAATATCAATCCAGTGGCAACCCGTTTTCTTAGCTCTATTGATACAAT
>CAXBLH010000159.1:0-11052 GCA_963976315.1 uncultured Dyadobacter sp. | reverse complement strand
AAATATTCATTAGTAAAAGAGGCTGTCTCAAAAAGAGAACTGACGAAATATAATTTTGCTTGTTGAAAACCTCCCGGCAGCGGCCGACGGAGGACCGTTTGGGATGAGGTGTTTGGCAGAATTAAATTTGGTGATAATTTTTTTTGAGACAGCGCTTTTTTCAGTTCAGCAGTTCCTGATTTTTCACTAAAAAGTGTTGTACAAAATCATCATCCATTAAATCGGCATATAAGCTGATAATTCGATCAATTTCGGCCGACTGCCCATCCGACAAATCCTCATCAGGATTAAGACACCAAGTTCCCTTTAAAATGCCCTGTCTCTTTAATACTTCGTGAATTCCGGCAATACACCCGTGAAAGGAATGTTCCGCATCAAAAATCACGGCATTCATGTCGGTGACAGCAACACCCTTGGCAAGTAACGTATCAGCCCCTACGTAATCATTGGCAATACATACTTTGGTTTCTTCCAAAAGCTGCACTGCCTGGGCCGTCCATACTGCCCAATGACCTAGCAAGCCACCAACAAACCGTTTTTCAACCATTTCACCATCCACCTTAAATCTATAAGGTGTCAACAAATCTGCGATAATATTATCATCGTTACCGGTATAGAGGGCAATTTCGTTTCGCCTATCCGAGTCGCAAAGCGCCCGAACGGCATCTAAAGTCTGATACCGATTGAATGCTGCAATTTTCACACCCACCACGTTGGGAATATCGGCCATTTTTCGCCAAAAATTATAACTCAATAGCCTACCGCCTACTGCCGGTTGCAAATAAAACCCAAAAACAGGAATTATGTCTGCAACGCTACGGATATGTGCTATCAATTCGTCGTCCGATAAGTCGTTTAATCCCCCTAAGCTTAACAAACCTATATCGTACCCATGGCTAACAGCCAAATTCGCTTCTTTCACTGCCTGGGATGTGGCGCCACAAACTCCAGCAATTTTTAAAAACGGCCTTCCCAATTGTGCGGCATCTATTTCTTCCGAAGCGAGTTTCAGCACCTTTTCAAGAAGATTTATTTCCGGTTTCCTAATTTCAAACTGGGTGGTATGAACACCTACTGCCACGCCACCAGCTCCGCTGGCTAAGTAATAACGCGTTAGCAGTCGCTGTCTTTTTTCATCTAATTGAAAATTTTCATCTAAGGCTAATGGATGCGCCGGAATGACCGTTCCCAGATGCAAGAATGCCTTTAATTCGGGATTCAATGTGTTTTTCATAAGCAATTTAGTATTTTCCCTCTCTTTCCTGGAAATGAGTTTTTTTGTCAATAGTAGCCCCACCCTGTGCGATCCACTGATAAATTAATCGCATCATGCGCTTTGGACCCGTTCCAGGATAACCGAACAAGTCGGTGCATTCGGTGGCGTTACTCAATAAAGCGGTTGGCTGTTCGGAATTCACAAAAACGGGCACCTTACCAGCCATCTGACCAAACTGTTCTGCTATCCACCGAACAGACAATAGTTCAGGCCCAGTTATATTGACCGTTTTTGCTGGGCTAGCACAGTGCAAGAGCGACCTTATTGCAATTTCATTGGCATCACCTTGCCAAATCAAATTCACATTTCCCATACTCAGGTCTATGGGTTTTTCAGCGATAACCGATTTAGCTAATTCTAACAAAACGCCATAGGAAACATCATTAGCATAATTCAAGCGATAGATCAAAACGGGTGTATGGTAGCGTTTACTACTATATTCAAATATCCGTTCCCTGCCTAAGCACGACTGGGCGTATTCTCCTAGCGGTTCCGTGGGGGTATTTTCAGTAGCACCACCCCGTAACACCGAAGTTAACGGATAAACATTACCCGTTGAAAAGACGACTATTTTTGAATTTTTGAATTTTTCCGCAATTCTTCCGGGCAAATAACTATTCATAGCCCAAGTAAAAGACTCATTGCCCTGAGTACCAAATTTCGTTCCCGCTAAATACAGAATATTTGGTACTTCAGGTAACCCTTGAAGATCCGCTTCATTCAGCAAATCTGCCGTTATCGTTTCAATTCCCGAAGTATGAAGTTCTTGCACAACTTGATCTTCTGAGAACCGTGAAACTGCTATAATTTTTTTGTTAAGTCCCGCCTTTTCAACCGCTGCTTTGGCAAGTTTGGCTAATGACGGACCCATTTTCCCACCAGCTCCTAAGATCATGATATCCCCTTCAATTTTGGATATATCTGCTAATAAGGCTTGTGAAGGTTGCAACAGCAACTCGTATTGTTCCTTTAATGTATTCATTATTAATATGTTAAATCTATTACTAACCTATTGAGGATGATTATAGGAATGGTATGCTAAAAGAATAAGGTTTTTGCATTTACCAGTGCCAGACCAATAATTAGTGCTAAGCCTAATCCTGCAAGAATTTTAGACCCCTTACTATTTTTTAAATTACCCATGATAGCGGCATCATTGGCTATTAAATACATGCTGATACCAATAATAGGTACAATAAATATGGTTATACTTTGGGCAAAAACGATCAGTTGTAAAGGAAGTTTTCCAAAAACGATGGCGATAATGGCCCCAAATACCATCACAATAGCAATAAAAATCTTGGTCGGCTTTGCGCTCAATTGGCTGCCATAACCCAAGGCGTCGCCTAATAAAGTTCCGCCTACGGTAGCATTACCAATTATCGATGAAAATGCAGCGCCAAACAACCCCGTCAAAAACAACCAGGAAGCGTAGGGGCCAAAAAGAGGCTCCAAAACCTGAGACATATCTGTGGCGCTAGTGAGTTTCAAGCCTTGTGGGTGCAAGATCGTAGCTGCTGAAATCAATAACACACCACTCATAATACCTAGTATTACAATACCAGCAATACTGTCATTTCCATTTTTAAAGACGAGTTCAGAAACTTTTTTGCGTTCTTGAACCAAGTATGATTGGTAAAAAGCCCCCACAATGGAAACATGGCTCTTTCCAGCCCCTTGTAAAAGCTTCTAAAAAACAGCAAGCCAATACCCAAGGCAGTAAATAGTATCACCCATGGAGTTGTAGGAGTAGCTGTCATTTCGCCTATTGCTATGCCTACCCCAATGGCGTTACCTGCCTGGAAGGAGATACAAACCAAAAACACCCCGAAACCTACAATTCTTGAGACCGTGCTCCCAAATTTATTTTTAATGGAAGTCAAAAGAGAAACGTTTGTTGCCAAACCAATACGTGCCGACATCGTCGTAAATACGCTCATAAAGAGGATAGCTATGGGAACAATCCAAATTAAACCAAATCCATATTCTGCTCCTAACTTGGAAGTGATGGTCAATTTACTGGGGCCAAAAACCAATGCAGCTGTTATAAGTCCTGGCCCTAATGTTTGAAACCATTTGGATATTGATTTTGAAATCATAGTATTTGGTAGGTAAGAATTATTGCGACATCAGTACACTTTCCAATTTTAGGAAAATCTTGATTTGACCTCTATCTAACTGTTTTCGAAGGAACCATTCGACAGGTTAAAAAACAAATAAAGTAAAATTTGATTTCAAATAATAACGTTTTGAAAGAAAAATAGAAAAACAAGGCACTATTGAACCCTAAATTCGTTTCAAAACGTTTAATCTATTTAAAACCTTATACAATCATGACTTTTACACCTGCACTCTCTAGTTTTCGTTGCTCTTCTACTGGAATGCCCTCATCGGTAATTAATATATCAATTTCCGAAATCGCAGCCATGTAGGCAAAACTTCTTTTAAGAAACTTACTCGAATCTGCCACGACGATCACTTGTTTTGAAATCGACATCATTACTCGGTTTAAATGGGCTTCTTCCACATTGGGTGTAGACATACCATAAATTACACTTAGGCCATCAACGGCCAAAAATAATTTGTCACAAAAATAGTTTTTAAAACTCTCCTCTGCCGTAGAACCAATAAGTGAAAGGGAGTTCTTACGAAGAAACCCACCAGGCACTATTACATTCGCCTTTGGATGCTGGGCCAATTGATCCGCAATATTTAAAGCATTGGTAATAACGGTCAATTCAGACAATTCAGACAAGTTTTTAGATATTTCAAGTGTGGTAGTTCCCGAGTCTAAAATAATGGTATCACCTTCTTCAATGAGCTCCGCGGCTGCTTTCCCGATACGCTTTTTCTGTTCATAATTTTGTTTATGCTTATCAGATATTGCAAAGTCGGTTCCTACCCGGTCCACTTTCATGGCGCCACCACGTGCACGTATTAAGGCATTCTTTTGTTCAAGCCTTTTCAAATCATTTCTTACGGTAACTTCACTTACCCCTAATTCTTTACTAAGGGTCGTCACGTCTACCTGCCCCTTTTCTTCGAGCATTTCCAATATGATAACACGCCTTTGTACTGTTGATTTTTCTCCGGCTTTACGCATAAATATTTTTTTTCTTTAAAGGTACCAAAATCTTTCATTTCAGCTTCATTGGATCAATGTGTCGTAAAAATAAGCTTATTAAATATATTATTTTCGTTTCCTTCCTAAAAAATAACAAAACGGTGCTGAATAAATATAATTTTTAAAATTATTTGCTAGTTACGAAAGGAAATGATTAGTTTTGTTTCAACAATGAAACGAAATGAAACATTTTATGCAGACAGAAAGCAACATTTTAAAAGAACAACAAAATATTTCAAAAGAGTTGCTTGGATATACGAATACCGAACTCTTGGCAAATGGTGGATCACATACTGCCAAAGAAATTGGGCAACAACCGCAATTGTGGAAAAAAGTATGGCAACTCTTATCTGACAAAAAGGAAGAGCTGGTTACCTTTCTAAACCAAGCTTACAAAGAAGATGGCATGAGTATCCTGCTTACGGGCGCGGGCACTTCCGCCTTTATAGGTAACGTGTTACAAGGTTCATTTCAAAAAAACACGGGAATACTAACTGCCGCAATAGCTACCACAGACTTGGTACTGTATCCTGAACACTATTTCAATAAGAAGGCTACCTTGTTAATTTCTTTTGCCCGATCAGGAGATAGTCCAGAAAGCCTTGCAGCGGTGAATATAGCCAATGAATTTTGCGACAAGGTTTATCATCTCATCGTGACCTGCAATCCGTTGGGACAACTTGTTATTTCATCTCAAATTGGAGACAAAAACACCTTGGTAATTTTGTTACCTACTGAGGCAAATGACAATGGACTGGCCATGACTGGCAGTTTTACGTCCATGCTCTTAACAGGACTTCTTATTTCAAGAATTGAGGAAATTAAGGATCTTAAATCCCAAGTGACACTCCTTTCAATTTATGGTAACCATATTCTTGAAAATTACAGCGATGCACTTCGGGAGATCGCCAAACTAGACTTCCAACGGGCTATTTTTCTTGGTTCGGGACCTTTACGTTCCGTAGCGCACGAGTCTGACCTCAAATTGCAGGAACTTACCGATGGTACCGTAATCTGTAAATCCGATTCATTTCTTGGATTTAGACATGGCCCTAAGGCGGTAATTAATCCGGCAACGCTGTTGGTGTACCTTTTTTCCAACAACACACACGTACACCAATATGAAAAAGACCTCATACGTGACATTAGTAAGGGAGAAAAAGGGTTATTCCGAATAGGTATAATTGAAAAAAATGCAGGGGAAGACTTGGAGGTCGACGTACTTATTGAGCTGGCACCAAACGGAGAGAGCCTCGACGAAGAATTCATGTCTATTGTTAGTGTTATACCCGCACAATTGCTAGGATTCTACAAATCAATAGACTTAGGACTCACTCCTGATATGCCTTCCAAGCAGGAAACAATTACTCGGGTAGTTAGAGGTGTTACTATTTATCCTTTTCCAAAATAGTACCTCACAGTACTTTGGTAAAAGATTCAACCTCAACACAAACAGTAGTAAAATGAAAAACTTCGACGTTTCAGTAATAGGAGAACTGAATATAGACTTTATTTTAAATGATATGGATTCATTTCCGGCCATCGGTAAGGAAATACTTTCACGTCAAATGAATATTACCCTAGGAAGTTCTTCGGCAATATTAGCCAGCAATTTGAGCAGCCTAGGTTGCAAGGTGGCCTTTATTGGCAAAATCGGAACTGACCTATTTGGAGATCTCATTTTAAAGTCACTTCATGATTGTGGCGTAGATACGCAAGCTATTCTTCGCAACGAAGACCTTAAAACAGGTGCTACAGTAGCGCTCAATTACGGTGAAGATCGCGCCATGGTTACGCATGCTGGAGCCATGGAACAGCTATTCCCAGAAGATATTGACTGGCATACCATTTCCCAATCCAAACACTTACACATATCCTCCTATTTTATACAAAAAGGCATCCGAAAGGATATAGGTAATATATTTAAACAGGCAAAAATGGCGGGGCTCACCACGTCATTTGACCCGCAGTGGGATCCTTCCGAAAACTGGGATTTAGACCTAACCAGCCTATTGCCTTATGTGGATGTATTTTTACCGAATCACAAAGAGCTTTTAAACCTCACTGGAAAACAAAGTATCAAGGAAGCTTTAAATTCTATTGATTCCTATGCCAATACGGTGGTTGTCAAACTTGGACGAGACGGCTCTTTGGTGCATACTAAAGAGAAAACGATCCACTTACCCGCATTTCTAAACACCCAAGTAGTAGACGCAATTGGAGCCGGAGACAGCTTCAATGCGGGGTATATCCACCAATTCATCCAAGGCCTTGATCCAAAAGAATGCCAGGAATTTGGAAACATGACTGGCGCATTTTCAACAACAGCCTCTGGAGGAACAGGTGCCTTTTCTAATCGAGCCAATATTCTGCAACACATTAAAGAAAAATATGGTTATGCCGAAAAACAATATGATTAACAAGCTGAGAGAAATGCAGGACAATAACTCCTGTCTCCTAGCCACCAATTTTTACAATTACGAAACCCTAAGAGGAATAATGAGGGCTGCTTCACAGCTTAATCAGCCTATCATTTTACAACTTACCAAAAGTTCTATTGATTATATGGGGCTGTCGGTAGCTGTAAACCTAGCAAAATCTTCCCTGGAAGAATACAATGTTGAAGGATGGTTGCACCTAGACCACTCCATTTCATACGAACTAGTTCATGAATGCCTGGATGCTGGCTTCGACTCCGTGATGATCGACGCGAGTGAAAAGCCTTTTGAAGAGAATATTGAAATCACCCAACGGGTAGTAGAACTGGCCAAACAGTACCATGCCAATGTGGAGGCTGAATTAGGATATATTGCCAAATTAGGTCAGTCCAAAGAAAAGACAGGCTTTACAGACCCTGAACAAGCCAGCTATTTCGTGCAACAAACCGGCATCAACTCATTGGCCGTAGCGATAGGTACTGCCCATGGCTTTTATGCGCAAGAACCCAAGCTGGACATCGACTTATTATCTCAGATCCGAGCGGCTACCAATATCCCTTTGGTATTACACGGCGGATCGGGTATACCTGGCAAGAGCCTCAAAGAGGCGATCAGTCATGGAATATGCAAAATAAATTTAGCTACTGAAATTAAAAATATTTTCATGTTGACCCTAAAAAGCACGATGTCAAACAACGAAGATATTGACCTTAGAAACGTGTTCCCGTCGGCTATTGATGCAGTGGCCAAGCTAGTAACAGAAAAACTACAAATTGTAAACAACTAGTTTTATGAGAAAATATCTTTATTTTGGAATATTACCTATTCTTATAGCCATGCAAAGTTGTATAAAAAACCAAAATTCAGAATATTACAGCATAGAGGATTATGCAAAAGTCGAAAAATATGACGCTCATGTCCATATTAACTCCTTCAATCCAGCATTTCTTGAGTTTGCCCAAGAACGGAAATTCAAATTACTAAGCTTAAACGTAGCCGCTCCGGAATATGTACCCATTGAAGCGCAACAAGACTTTACAGCAACGCACCTTAAAAAGTATGCGGGCTTACTTTCCTATGCCACCAGCTTTCACATTGAACATATAGCCGATTCCGTTTGGCAAAAAAACACGATTGAATACCTTCGACACTCCTTTGAAAAAGGAGCCGTGGGCGTTAAAGTCTGGAAAAATATAGGGATGGAGTACAAAGATTCTTCAGGATCCTTTGTCATGATTGATGACCCAAGACTCGACCCCATTTGGGACTTTATTGAGGCCAATAATAAAACGCTAGTGGGGCACCTTGGCGAACCTAAAAACTGCTGGCTACCCTTGGACAAAATGACGGTTAAAAACGATAAAGAGTATTTTGCATCCCATCCAGAATACCACATGTATTTACATCCTGAATTCCCCTCCTATCAAAATCAAATTGACGCTCGGGATAATATGCTCGCAAAACATCCTCAATTGAGGTTTGATGGCGCACATTTGGGAAGTTTGGAATGGAGCATTGACGAATTGTCCAAAACCTTGGATAAATACCCGAATATGGTGGTGGATATGGCAGAACGCATTTCCCATATTCAGTACCACACGATACAAAACCATCAGAAAGTTTACGATTTCTTTATCAAGTACCAAGACCGTATTTTGTATTCCACCGACATTGTTTTTGATGATAGTGCACCTGTCAGCGACCTTTTAGAGCATGCTGACGCGTTATGGAAAAGCCACTGGGCCTTCTTTACCTCCGAACAAACGATGAAGGCGCCAGAACTGGAGGAACAGTTTGAGGCATTACACTTACCCAAAGCCGTAATTGACAAACTGTATCGTACCAATGCGGAAAAATGGTTTCCAGCTACCAATAATTGATAAAAGATGACACTTTTTTTACAGCTTGTTTCAACCTCCATAGCTTTCCTTTTTTGGGTTAGTCCACCCTCCCTGGTCAGCAATAAAAAGAAAACTGTGAAAATTCTTCAATCCGAGGACTTTGAGGTTGATGGTGAGGGAACTCATAGGCAATGGACTAAAACCAATTGGATAGCGATTCCGCCACTTCAAGCAGTACCAAAAAGTTTTCAGACCAAAGCCAAAATTCTTTATTCAAAAAATGGACTTTATTTTTTGTTTTCTTGTGAAGATACACGCATCACAGCCAGCATGGAAAGTGATTTTATGGACCTGTGGAATGAAGATGTAATTGAAATTTTCCTACAACCAAACCCTAAGGTTCCGGCTTATTTTGAATACGAACTTTCTCCACTCAATTATGAATTACCAATTTGCATTTTTAATCAAAACGGGAAGCTCAATAGCTGGATTCCTTTTCACTATGAAGGGAGCCGCAAAACAAGGCATCAAGTGACCATTCATGGTGGCGTGCAAAAAAGCAACGCTGAAATCCGCGGCTGGACCTCTGAAATCTTTATTCCTTTTGATCTACTGAAACCTATTTTGGAAAACCCACCTGTTTCTGGTACCAGATGGAAAGGCAACTTGAATCGAATAGATTACGACCGTGGTGAGACGCTTTGGAGCTGGCAAAAAAATAGCGGCGACTTTCACGAATTTACAAAATTTGGATTTTTTGAATTTGAATAAAACCTATTTCAAGATGAAAGAAATTAATCAATACAATATGCAATCCGGAAGGCGGGATTTTTTAAAAGAATCAGCTTTATTAGTCGGAGGAACAATCATAGGCGCTTCCTTACCCGGAAATGCTCACGCCTGGAAACTGAGTAGTGATCCCATAAAAATTGCACTCATTGGCTGTGGAAGCAGAGGAGCAGGAGCAGTTTTGAATGCCTTGAGTACAAATGCTAACGTGGAGCTCGTAGCGATGGCCGATGTGTTTAAAGACAAACTGGACGACACTTATTCCAATCTATTAAAAGTAGGTAGAATCAAAAATGCTATAAAAGTACCTGAACATCAAAAGTTTGTTGGATTTGATGCCTATCAAAAAGCAATCGCCTGTGCCGATGCCGTGTTATTGGTTACTCCACCCGCATTTAGACCTTCCCATTTTGAAGCTGCCGTGAAAGCGGGAAAACATGTTTTTATGGAAAAACCCCTTGCCTCAGACGCACCAGGAATCCGGCAAATATTGGAAACAGGCAAAGAGGCTACCCGCAAAAATTTAAAAGTGGTTGTGGGACTTCAAAACCGTTATGATCCAGGATATCAAGAAATGGTGAGGCAAATTCAAGCAGGTGCTATTGGAAAATTAATAGCTGCTACTGATTATTATTTAATTGGCCCACTGACTAATATCCCTCGAGAACCAGGGCAAACCGAAATGGAATACCAAATGCGAAATTGGCGGTATTTCAACTGGCTTTGGGCAGGCTCGCCAGCAGGATTACAAATACACAACACCGACGTCGTTAACTGGGTAAAAGATTCTTTTCCAGTTCGTGCACAGGGAATGGGCGGGCGCTCTTCCTTAAAGGGGCCCAACCATGGTGATATATTTGATCATTTTTATATCGAATATGAATATGCCGACGGCACCAAATTAAATAGCCAGATTCGGCACGTGGGTGGTACTTGGAACAAAGGAGGAGCCACCTTTCAAGGTGCTTCTGGTACGGCAAGCTTACAGGCAGGGATCAAAAATGCAGCTGGAGAGACCATTTGGCGAAACCGCAACAAAGATTCAGAAAATGCCTATCAGATTGAGCATGACGTTCTTTTTAAAGCGATCCGAAACAATACTCCCATTAACGATACCGAATGGGCAGCAAAAAGTACCATGACCACCATTTTAGGGCGGATGGCGGTTCATTCAGGGAAATTAGTTGAATGGGATGCAGCACTAAATTCCGATCTCACGTTAATGCCTACGCAGTTTTCATGGGAGGCCGAACCACCCATTAAACCCGACAAAAATGGCGAATACCCCTATCCAATCCCTGGTTTATCTCCTGTTTTATAAATCACTATGAAAGAGCTACTGCTACTGATGTCCTTAACCATGTTCTCATGGGGCTGTCATTCCATTAAAACCTCCAAACTGCCTCAGGTTTCGGGCACTGACAAACTTTTATATCAGCATAAACCAATTGAAAATCAAGGGTTCAAACCGCTATATAATGGGCAGGATTTAACAGGTTGGCAGGTATTGCCGGGTCATCAAGGGCACTGGGTTGCAAAGGGTAATAGCATTGACTATGATGGGAAAAGTAAAGAAAAAGACAA
>CAXBLH010000158.1:0-11055 GCA_963976315.1 uncultured Dyadobacter sp. | reverse complement strand
CAAACTATTGGTTAATTTTTAAACAGGCTCTTAGATAATCAAACTTTTTACCATTTACTATCCGAACTATACCTCTGACTAACTCAACAGTCAATTGCTACTTTGATTGGCGTTAATTTTGAGTAAGTTATCTTATTAAAAAGTCGGATTTTATCATAAAATACTATGAAAAATATATTTTACATGCCGGTACTTGTTACAATATTTACGGTTCTTGTAAGTTGTGGATCTTCCAATTCTGATCATGATGGGAGTTCCGAAGTGCTAAAGGAAGAAACTAACGTGGATCCAGATGCCAAAGGGGGGAATACCTGCCTATTAAGTTACCAGGAAAAGTTGGGTGAGTTGCTTACTGGGGAGATGGCGAGTTCGGTAACTGGGTTGTCTGTTGAAAAGATGGAAACCAAACTAAACAATATATTAAAAAATCCAGAATATTACAGTATTGAATATAAGTGGAAAACAGATAGAACTGAAGAGAGGACTGTGGGGAACATGACCCTGAACTGGCCCGTGGTCTATTTTGTGAAATTGCAGGATATAAATGATCGTTCTTTGAAGGAGTTTAAGGCCAGCTATAAAAAAGCCACCAAGGAGCAAGTGGAACAGGCCAACAATGCTATCGATGAAGGATTTGATAGGAAGTCTGGAAACGAGAAGGTCAATAAGCAAATTGACAAATTGGATGAACTGGGTGTGGATAAAAAAACGCAGAAAAGCACTTCTAGTAGCATAGGCAGTGTAATTGGTGAAATTGCACAGGCCTATTCGGACGTAGAGGGGGTTGGAGATGCAGCTAGTTGGAACTCGGTGGAGAAAAGACTCTATGTGTTGGAAAAGGGTGTTCAGTTCAGTATTTCCATCCGAATGAGTGATGACGATGAGGTGAACAAAGCACAAGCCATTCAATTGGCCAAGGAGATAATTGCAAAATGTGGCTAACGAATTTGCTTCGCTAGCCACTAGATTATTTAAACACTATACACACCTTTAACTACCTTTTGTCCATTGATCGGCGTTGGGTATATTTAATTTTTCAGGATCAAAAGTAGGGTCTAAGCCTTTGGATTTTTGTTCTTGGTAATCCTTGAGTGCTAGTAGTGCTGGTTTTCTCAAAAGCAAAATAGCCACGATGTTCAACCAGGCCATAAGTCCTACTCCAATATCTCCAATCATCCAGGCTAGCTCCGCCGTTTTGATTGTTCCATAGTAGGTGGCAATCATAATTAGTAACCTAAGGCCCCACACGTACACTTTTCCTTCTTTCTTGCCCAATAAATAACTAAGGTTGGTTTCGGCAATGTAGTAATAGGCCATGATGGTTGTAAAGGCAAAGAATAAAAGCGCTATGGAAATAAAGCCACTTCCAAATGCTGGAAAATGAGTATTAATAGCAGCTTGAGTGAAATCGGACCCGATCGTCAGGCCTTTTACATTTTCTACCAAAAAGCCTCCTTCTGGGTTCACTACATTATACTGTCCCGTAAACAAAATCATGAGGGCGGTGGCAGTACATACAAACAGGGTGTCAACATATACCGAAAATGCCTGAACCAATCCTTGTTTTGCAGGGTGGCTTACTTCGGCTGCAGCAGCGGCATGAGGTGCGGTGCCTTGTCCCGCTTCGTTGGAGTATATTCCACGTTTAATACCCCAAGCAATAGCAGCCCCAAAAATTCCCGCGAAAGTTGATTCCAAATCAAAAGCGGAGCGAACAATTAGTGAAATAACGGCAGGTACTTCCTTAATATTCATGGCAATAATAATAACGGCCATTAGTATATAGGCCCCAGCCATAAATGGAACTACCAATTCGGCTACTTTCCCGATGCGCTTTACCCCACCAAAAATGATTAGCCCAAGAAAGACAGTTATAAAAGCGCCCGTATATTCCACAGGAATATCAAAGGCAGAGTTGGCGCTGATGGCAATACTATTACTTTGTACTCCTGGTAAAAACAGTGCGGTGCTGATGATTGTGGCAATGGCAAAAATAACAGCATACCATTTTATGCCCAGTCCTTTTTCAATATAGAACGCCGGCCCTCCTCGGTATTGGCCGTTATTCACTTGCTTATAAATTTGTCCAAGTGTAGCTTCAATATAGGCCGATGATGCTCCTAGGAAGGCTATCGTCCACATCCAAAATACAGCACCTGGCCCGCCCATGGCGATGGCAGTAGCTACACCGGCAATGTTACCCGTACCTACCCGCCCTGAAATGGCAATAGCAAAAGCCTGAAAGGAGGAAACTCCTTTTTCAGATGATTTGCCGTTGAATAGCAGCCCCACCATATCCTTTAAGTAGCGAACCTGTAAAAAGCGAGTTGTAATTGAAAAGTAAATGCCGGAGCCTAGGCAAAGTATGATAAGGGCATTACTCCAAATAATGTCATTAAGTGCAATGATAATTTCTTCCATAATTTAACGTATTGACAGGGAATAGGCCCGTCACAGGGTTGAGATGATTTGATAAGAGGAATTTCACTAAACAGTTCGCAAATAAGCAGAATAATCTTTAATATCGGCCGAATTGCTAGTTTTCTTTCAATAAACCCGAATTTTGCAAGAGTTAATTTCGAAAAGCGGTTTCAAAGAGTATTTTCGCATTTTATGCCAAAAACGGGCAATATATCATTCAATTAATAATGTTCATGATTTTAACAAGTTTAAGGCAGGAATCTCCGTTAAAGATGAATATGAGCCAATAATTTTTGGCTAATTTTGTTACTATGGCAAAACTTATTAATCTCAAACCTTTTAAAGAATTTTTTCAGTCAGGTTCAATTGGTGGAATAATTCTGATTGGATGCGTCATTGTATCGCTAGTGATAGCAAATTCAAATGCGGGCTCCTTATTTGTTTCATTGTTGGCTAGGGAAGTTGGTTTCAATACACCCGCACTGCATCTTAAATATTCCATTCTGCTTTGGATTAATGATGGATTGATGGCTATATTCTTTTTATTGGTAGGTCTTGAAATCAAGCGCGAACTGGTAGAAGGGGAGTTGTCTTCTTTAAAAAAGGCGGCATTGCCTATTTTCGCCGCTCTTGGGGGTGTTATTTTTCCAGCAGCAATTTATTATTATATCAATTTTGGTACACCTACCGCTGATGGTTGGGGGATTCCTATGGCTACTGATATCGCTTTTGCAATTGCGATTATCAATATGCTTGGGGACAAGGTGCCTGCTTCCTTAAAAATATTCTTAGCTGCTTTGGCCATTGTGGACGACCTGATGGCGATATTAGTAATTGCTATTTTTTATTCTACCAACCTGCATTTTGATTACCTGTTTTATGCCGCAGGCATTTTCTTGTTTATGTTGGCCATGAACAGAGCTGGTGTAAAATACCTTTTCGTTTATTTGATTCCTGGCGTGTTTATGTGGTACTGCATCCACAACTCTGGTATTCATGCAACCATAGCTGGTGTTTTAACGGCCTTTACAATCCCTACTACTCCTGATGCAAAGATTTCTCCCTTAGAACGATTGGAGCACTTGCTGGTTAATCCTGTCAACTTCTTGATAATGCCTATTTTTGCTTTGGCAAATACCAATATCCGGTTTGAGAACGAGATGTTGGAAGGGCTAACAACGCCACTGGGAGTGGGTATCATGGCAGGGCTTATCCTTGGTAAGCCTGTTGGGATTACGGTGTTCTCATGGGTTTCTGTAAAGCTGGGTATTTCCAATTTGCCCAATCAAGCCGGTTGGAAGCATATCATTGGGGTTGGGCTATTAGGTGGTATTGGTTTTACAATGTCTATTTTCATTGCGATTCTTTCCTTTTCAGGAGAACACTTAATTATGTCTGAAGCCAAGTTTGCAATCCTATTAAGTTCAATCGTGTCTGGTATTCTGGGGTATTTAGCCTTATTTATGCTAGAAAAGAAAGCAAAAATAAAACGTTCTAGAAGTATTACTTCCTAATTAACCCTGTCACATCTGGTTTTTTAGGTGGGCTTTTTATAAAAAACGGAAATTAGTGATCTGCTAAAGAATCGTTTTCAGGTAGCATTTGATGGTCCAAAGCCGATTGTAATACTCAAAAAGTCGATATCAAGTCCAATATGGTTAAGTACAATTATATAAAGTGTTTAAACAGCAATGACCGGAATCTCTTCCGGTCATTGCTGTTTAAAGCAGTAGTATTAATCGTATACTGGACTTTCCGATTTAGAACAGAAGCTCCTTAACGGTTGCTACTTACTCACTTGTTTAGCGTTATCTTCTTAGGATTTATATAAACCGGTTGATCAGGTTTTCCAAATACTCTTGACGGCCCGACAAGGTAGCAGGCTCGCCATTGGCTGCGGCTAGGTCAAAAAGACTTTCTAACGAAAGTGCTCCTTTTTCAAATTCGGCTCCTTTTCCAGAGTCAAAACTAGCGTAGCGCTCTTTTCTTATTTTGTCAAACTCGCCATTTTGTCTGATATTATCAGCGATCACAAGGGCACGTGCAACGGTGTCAATACCACCAATATGTGCGTGGAATACGTCGGCTACATCAGTTGAGTTTCTACGGCGTTTGGCATCAAAATTGATACCTCCTCCTTTTAAACCACCTGCTTCCAGTATAATTAAAAGAGATTTAGTCCATTCTGTAATGTCAATTGGGAATTGGTCCGTATCCCAGCCGTTTTGATAGTCCCCGCGGTTGGCATCAATTGATCCTAAGATACCAGCATCTGCTGCTACCTGTAATTCGTGCTCAAAGGTATGTCCTGCTAAGGTGGCATGGTTTACCTCAAGGTTCAGTGCGAAGTCTTCTAATAAGTCATGCTGACGAAGGAAACCGATGACCGTGGCAGCATCATAGTCATATTGGTGTTTGGTAGGCTCACAAGGTTTTGGTTCGATAAAGAATTTTCCTTTGAACCCATTGCTGCGTGCATAGGCCACCGATGCTTTTAACATTTGTGCAAAATGCTCCTGCTCCCGTTTCATATCGGTATTGAGTAAAGTCATATAACCTTCACGACCTCCCCAGAATACATAGTTCTCTCCACCAAGTGCAATGGTAGCGTCAATCGCCATCTTGATCTGAGCACCAGCATGTGCCACCACGTTAAAATCAGGATTGGTGGATGCACCGTTCATATAGCGATGGTGACCAAACAAATTGGCGGTACCCCACAGTAATTTAACACCTGATGCCTTTTGTTTATCTGAAAGATAAGCCGTTAGTGCTTGTAATCTTTTTTCGTTTGATTTTACATCGTCGGTATAATCCACTACATCCACATCGTGGAAGCAATAATAGGGGAGTCCTAGTTTGGTAATTAATTCGAAAGCCGCATCCGCCTTGTCTTTGGCGCGCTCCACAGCGTCTGCTTTTTTATCCCAAGGGTAAAATAATGTGGGTCCACCAAACGGATCAAGTCCAGAGCCGCAGAACGTATGCCAATAGGCCACTGCAAATCTGAGATGCTCTTTCATTGATTTACCTGCAATAATTCTATTCTCGTCGTACCAGCGGTATGCTAGCGGGTTGTCAGAATCAGTACCTTCAAATTTGATTTTGTCAATACCTTTAAAGTATTCCTCGTTACCAAGTAAAATGCTCATCGATGCAAATGTTTAATTTTTATTTTATGAAATGGATAAAGTGCCAATCAATATACTTGATTACGATTTAATTGGTAGGTTAATCGGCAGACACCTTGTTGCCGAATACGATTTTCTAGCTTACAGCGGGCTGCTTGATAACGCTTCCTACAAATTCATTCGTAATGAGGTCTATTATTACACTGTTACTTGTATTAAGTGTAGTATTGACAATTTATACTGCAATACTATCAATTTTTTCGGAAATATTATTGTTTTAGTGCATAAAAAAAAAGAGGCGAATGAATCGCCTCTTTTATAACTACTATTAAATGCTGCTAGATCAGAAGAATTTAGCTCTTCTGTCTTTAATTTTTGCATTGTCACGAATAGCTTCATTCACTAAATAGGAAGAACGCCCTTCTTGTGACTGCGTGAGCTGTGTTTTGTATTGTGTAAAGTCAGCAATTTTTGGAGCTTCTGTTTTGCTAACAAGTTCCATAATAAATACGCCATTTTCACCAGTAAATGGAGCTGATTTAGAACCTGCCTTCAAACCAAATGCTTTTCCAAGTGCGATTGGATCAAATCCTGCGCTGGTTAAGAAGCCTGTGGCAAGGGAAATATCGTTGGCCGATTCCACCAATGCACCTGCACCATATTTTTTAGCAATGGATTCCAAATCGCCAGTTGCTCCTTTGAGCTTCGTCAGAATTTGTTCTGATTTGATTTGATTACGTACTTTGGTAGTAAGCTCATCACGGAAGTCGTCAATTTTTACTTTATCAGCATCCGACTTGCCAGAAAGCACCGCTACTACATATTGGTCATCCGTTTCAAAAACTTGTGAAACACTGTTCATTTTAGTATTGTCTGCAAATGCCCAACGAACGATTTCACGACCATTTTGAATGGCGTTTACATTAGTTGCTGACTCAGGAATTCTGTTGGCACTAGCCAAAACCAATTCTTTGTTTTTCTTAACGGCTTCTTGGAACTCGTCTTTGTTTGATACGGAGTTTACAAATTCATCCGCTTTACGATATGCTTCGTCTCTTGTGCTTTGGCTTGGAGCGATCGTTTTACCAATAGTGGCCAAACGGTACATGGTATTCGATTTTGGATCAGTTACTTTAATAATATGGTAACCAAATTGACTTTCAACCAACTTGTTTACCAATCCATTGGATGACATCGAGAATACTGCGTCTTCGAATGGTTTTACCATAGCGCCATTATTTTGGAAGTAACCTAGGTCTCCTCCGCGTTGTGCTGAGCCAGGATCCGCACTGGTAGTTGCTGCTAATGCTTCAAAATTAGCACCTGCTCTTATTTGCGACAATATGCCTTCTGCCTTCACTTTTGCAGCAGCCTTTGCTGAGTCCGACTGGTTTTCGGCACGAATCAAGATATGACTAGCTCTTGCAGAATAAACTGAATCCTTACGGATACCGTCGTATTTATAAATGAAATAAGTATTGTCTTCCCGATAAGGGCCGTATACTCCACCCACCACAAAAGTTTTTACAGCTTCTTTTAGTTGGTCCGACATGTTTGCATACGACATGTTTGTAGGAAAGCTAATATCTGAGTTCATAGCGGCAAAAGCCGAGTCGTTTTCAGCTGTAGCTAATCCACGTGCTAAGTCTTTAATCTCTGTGTAGAGTGATGCGCTATCGTCTTTCGCAGGTTGAACCGGGAAAGTTACATACTCGATGGATCTTGTATCACTTCCTTTATACTCGTCGCGGTGTTCGCTTAAATAAGTTTCAAGTTGTGAGTCGGTAACTTGGATAGTAGTATCAACAATGGAGAAGTAAGGAACATATAAGTACTTTACGTCTGCCTTGGTAGTTTGAGCCATATACTCTCTTTCTGCCTGTGCTTTTGGAGTATAGGCGGAAAGGCGAATGAGGTTTTCGTACATGGAGCGAATTCTTTCTTCTCTCAAACTATTCTCAAAATTTGCCCACGATTTTTGTTGTTCGATGGGTAAAGTTTTAAGGTTTTTCAAGTAATTGATAACTGCATTTTTATCAAATTGTCCAGTAGTAGGATCTGAAAATGCTTGTTGAATAGATGGACTTAAATGGTTTCCTTGAACCATATCATAAAGCTCTTCATCCGTTACTGATAGTCCCAGTTTTTCGAATTGGCTATTGTAAGCAATGTCAACGATGAATTGGTTCCAAGCTTGATCACGCAGGGAAGCTAATTCATTTTCTCCTAAGCTTCTTCCAGTTTGTGCTTCATAATTTTGTCTGAAACCATCAACCCTGCTTTGAAAGTCTTTGATGTTAATGTCTTTTCCAGCAATTTCACCTACCGACTGGCTATTTCCGCCACCCAGCATTGAATTGGGACCCATCAGGTCTCCACCCACAATGAATAGCATTAAACTGATTGCAATTACTGTTACGGCAATTCCGGATTTTTCTCGAATTTTGTTAATTAAGGCCATTTTTCATTTTCAAATTAGACCCGCAAAATAAAATCTTTTCTTTGTGGAATGCAAGGAGTGTTTTCATTTTGCGCTAGTATTTATGGTTTATAAGTCGGTTTTTACAAATTATTGAATATCAATTCTTAATAAAACGACTCAACGTTTTGAGCGTTTGGTACATTTTTTTTAAACGGTACTTCTGATAATAGTCCTAATTCAAGAATTCACCAAAAAAATCTTTAAATAAGATAATTAGGAAGGGGTGTTAAGTTAAGTGTTTGAGGTTGAGTGCATAAAGGATGGCCATTACGATACTCATCAAAACACCTGAAAAGGCTGTAATTACTCCCATCCAGCCCCCGATTACCATGATGGGTGCTAAAAATGCAAATCCTATCCCCATTAAATAGAGGTAGTATCCTTTTCGTTGCAGCGTCCATATCAAATAAGCAGCGTAAAGTGAAATGGATTCAAAGATGATCAAAATAATTGATGCGGTTTGAATATTTTTGGCGGTTGTTTGACTAATTATAGAATCAAACATGCCTTCCATTAGCTCCAATTGTTCCCCATTTGCCTGACTTTCTAACGGTTCTCTTACTTTTTCAAAAGTTTCTCGGGTTGACTCCGCAACGATTTCGGGACTCCATAAGCGCTCGGATTGTGTCCATAAACCGGTGACTGAACTCATAAATGTGAAATAACAAAGTACACTGAGAAAAAATGGTCTTGTTTTTGACTCTTGCATTGATACAAATTAAAATGTTTACCAAATGGTTGGTAAAATTTGCGCATTTACTCGAAAAGACCAAAGGCATTTGAATATTCTTACCTTGCGTCCTACATTTGCGTCGTATTATACAATGTTTCGCATTTCTTAATTTTAAATATATCAATACCTATGAGCTTGCAAATTTTAACAGATCGAATCACAGAAATTTTAGGGTCTGACAGTGGTTTGGATGCAACACTTAAATTCAAAACAGATGAAGGTAGTGTTTTTGTGGATGGTAAAGTAGTTCCCAATATAGTTTCACAAGAAGACCTTGAAGCAGACTGCACTTTTGAAGTTACTGTTAAAAATGCCCTTAAATTAATGGACGGAGATATGAATCCGATGATGGCCTTGATGTCGGGAAAATTGAAAATTGATGGTGATATGGGAATAGCTATGAGTATTGCGCAAAAATTTGGAGGTAAATAAAACGCTTATGTGCACCTAAAATTTTAACTAAAACAGCATTCGGGATATGAAAAATGAAGTCAATCGTCGCCAGTTTATTAAAGCGGGTTCAGTAGCGGTATCATCATTTATGATTGTTCCGCGTCATGTTTTAGGAAAAGGTTTTATTGCTCCAAGTGATCAACTGAATATTGCAGCCGTGGGCTGTGGTGGCAAAGCGGATGTCAATATTCGTCAGGCTTATAATGGTGGTACCGAAAATATAGTGGCACTTTGTGACGTAGATGACCGCCAAGCGCAAAAGTATCGTAAACAATTTCCAAAAGCACCTTACTATAACGACTTTCGGGTGCTGTTAGAAAAGGAGGCTAAATACCTGGATGCTGTCATTGTCACCACTCCCGATCACATGCATTACCCCATTGCAAGTGCCTGTATCGATCTGGGTAAACATGTTTATTGTGAAAAGCCCTTGACAAAGGATATTTGGGAGGCTAGGATGCTCACACAACAAGCTCAAAACAAGCGTGTGGTAACACAAATGGGGAATCAGGGGAGTAGTGGCGATGGTACTCGTATGACCGAAGCCATTGTTCAGTCTGGTGTTTTAGGAGATATACATACCATTGAAGTTTGGACAGATAGGCCAGTTTGGCCGCAGGGAGTGAGGTCACCCAAGGACAAAGGAGAATCTCAGCCCGTTCCGAAAGAAGTAAATTGGGACTTATGGCTTGGCACAGCTCCCAAAAGAGATTACCACGAAGCCTATATGCCTTTTCGGTGGCGGGGGTATTGGGACTTCGGAACTGGCGCACTTGGAGATATGGGTTGCCATTTCATGGACGTACCTTTTCGGGCTATGAAACTGGGTTATCCAACGTCGGTGGAATGCAGTGTAGGGTCGGTATATAAAGATTTTTTTGAAGAAGCTTTTTTTGATGATGTTTGTCCTCCGTCTTCCGCAGTGCACATGAAATTTCATATTCCTGGACAAGCTGGAAAAGAACTGAATTTGTCCTGGTACGATGGTGGAATAAGACCAAAACTGCCCGAAGGTTGTGATTATCAAACTGTTTTTGGGAATGTGGACGGCGGTATGATGTTTATTGGTACCCAAGGTGTGCTAACTGCTGAGTTATTTGGGAATAGTCCAAGGCTTTGGCCTGAAGAAAAATTCAAGGACTTTGCAGTGACACAACCGACACGTGAATTGGTAAAAGGAGGGATTGACGGGCATCAACAGCAGTTTGTACAGGCTTGTAAGCAAGGTTACGGAGCTTATACTAGTGCCTCTTTTGACGAGTCTGGCCCGTTAACCGAAATCGTTTTGATGGGTAATCTGGCGGTAAGGTCTTTTTTATACCGCGAAGCCAAGGCCAATGGACAGGGCTTCCATTTTCCGGGTCGACAGAAGCTGTTATGGGATGGCCAACAGATGAAAATAATTAATTTTGATACCGCCAACCAGTTTGTAAAAAGAGCGTATAGAAAGGGCTGGTAACAGGTGAAGCTTTCGGCAATCGGGTCAATACTAGCCGTATAATTATAGACAGCCGATAGCCGATAGCTCTTTTACTACCCTATATCGCCATTTCTCTTAAATACATTTGAATAGTATTTTCTAGTCCAAGGTATAAGGCATCGCTGATTAAGGCATGGCCAATAGAGACCTCGTCCAGCCAGGGAATACTTTGACAAATAAATTTAAGATTATCAAGGCTCAAATCATGACCAGCATTTAAACCTAATCCAACTTCTTGAGCTTTTTCAGCGGCATGAATAAAGGGTAAAATGGCTTTTTGTCGATTGTCAAAATAACCTGCAGCGTAAGGTTCTGTGTAAAGTTCTACGCGATCCGCACCACAAAGTTTAGCTCC
>CAXBLH010000157.1:0-11074 GCA_963976315.1 uncultured Dyadobacter sp. | reverse complement strand
CACCGGATTGATGCTTGCCTGTACCGATGATAAAACGGTTACACCCAATGAGGTGCATCCGGTGGTGATACCAGAAGCAATAGCAGCGGGCACCACTGACTTTGCCTTTGATTTTTTCAAAAATTTGCAAGAAACGCAACCTACCACCGACAACTTATTTGTATCCCCCTTGGGTTTACACATGGCCTTGGGAATGCTGCTCAATGGTGCTGATGGTGGCACAGCTAGCGAAGTTCTCAAATCTCTGAAAATGGAAGGAGTTGACCTAGTGACACTTAACAATACCTATAAAACTTTAATTACAGATATGCCAAAGGCGGATTCAAAGGTTGAATTTCAATTGGCGAATTCTATTTGGGCTAAGGAGGGCATTCAATTGGAAAGTGTTTATAGCGGACTCTTAAAGAATAGTTTCAATGCTGAAATAAATACGTTGCCATTTGATAACAACGCTATTAAAAGAATAAACCAGTGGGCCAGTGAAAATACCAATGGGAAGATTGACAAAGTGATAGAGGAAATTGATCCTGATTTGGTGCTATTCCTAATGAATGCCATTTATTTCAAAGGTGATTGGCAATCGAAATTTGATAAAAATGATACCAAGGATACGCCATTTAAGCTTGAAAATGGGACTAATAAAAATGTGAAAATGATGTTTCAAAAGTCAGATTTTAAGCTGGCAAATACGGAAACATATGGTGCTCTGCAAATGCCTTATGCCAACGGTCAGTTTAATATTACTTTGATATTGCCCAAAAATAGTCAAGAAATTGGTGCAGTAATGAACACGCTTAATCTACAAACATGGAATGATTTGCAAAAGAACAAATTCAATGAATTTGGCGTAAAAGTCGGTTTGCCACGATTCAAATTTAAGGGCAAAGTTGATTTGAATAATACGCTAAGCAAAATGGGTTTTATGAAAATGTTTAGTGATGCAGCTGAATTTGGAAAAATTACAAAATCAGCTGCCTTAAAAGTGGATTTTGTAAAACAGGATTCTTACCTCGGAATTGATGAAAAAGGAACAGAAGCAGCTGCCGTTACCACTATCGGATTTGAAACAACGAGTGTTGGTCCTGGTTCTACTCCCGAATTTATCTGCGATCGTCCATTTGGGTTAATCATCAGCGAAAACACTTCCAATACCGTACTCTTTATGGGTAGAATCATGAATCCCGAAAGCGAATAGGAGCGGTGTTAGGCCGTAAGCATAATTTCTAATTTTATAGCCTAACGCAAATAGTTTTTGGGGTGCGTTTCAAATTGTTCGAGGATTTTATTCACGGACAATTTTTTTATTTACGTTCCAACCATTTTTCATGAACTTGTGTCCTGTATTTATTGTGGAAAAAATATAACCTATCCTAACAAGCTAAATCATAAGTATATGAAAACGAAATATTTACTTCTTGTCTTTGCACTGCTCTCCATAAGCTTATCGTCCTGCAACGACCAATGCACAGAAACCCGGGTTTCGCGGGATTTTACCAATAAAACCCTTTCACTCATGGAATTGCGAACTTTGGTAGCTTCTGAAGCACCGCGTTCTTTGGAAAAACCAGGAAAAATGTATGTGAAGGGGAAGTACCTTTTTGTAAATGAAATCAAAAAGGGAATACATATCATTGACAATAGCAATTCTTCGAGTCCCAAATTCGTGTCGTTTATCAATATTCCTGGGAATGGAGATATTGCCGTACGAGACAATGTTTTATATGCTGATAGCTACTCTGATTTGGTAGCACTGGACATCACTGACCCCACCAAAGCCAAAGAGTTGAACCGTGTAAATAATGTTTTTACAAATGGTCAGTTTGAAGGTGGTAGCTGGAGCCTGAATGCTACCATAGGTGCCATCAATGATACTGATGTTACCTACGTCACTGAAAGAATCAAGACCAATTGTGAAGAAAATGTGAATCCAGGCGGGGGCTGGTGGTGGGGTATTCCCTTTGCGTTTAGTGATATGGCGTTTTTAAGTAGTGCTAGTAGTAGTGCGGCACCATCGAACGCCAGTGGTGGCAGTGGACAAGCTGGATCTATGTCACGTTTTGCGTTGTACAACAATCTGCTATACACCGTGAGTCAAACTAATCTTCATTTATTTGATATTTCGGTTCCTTCCAAACCAGTAGATTACGCAACTGTACCGATTGGCTGGGGTATCGAAACGATTTTCCCTTATCAAAATAAACTATTTATAGGTTCTACCACTGGGATGGTGATTTTTGATAATAGTAATCCTACCGAACCCAAAAAACTGGCCGTATTCCAACATGGAAGAGCATGTGATCCCGTGGTGGTACAAAATGACATTGCCTATGTAACAATACGTACAGGTACGGGTTGCGGTGGAGCGCAAAACCAGCTTGATTTGGTAGATATTAGTAATGCCTCTTCGCCACAACTCATCAAAAGCTATCAGATGGAAAATCCGCATGGATTGAGTATCGACTTCCCAACGCTATACCTATGTGAAGGCGAAAGTGGGCTGAAGGTTTTTGATGTAGCAGATAAATTCAATGTTGCTGATCATCAAATAGCTCATTTTAAAGACATGGATGCTTATGATGTGATTAAGCTTGAAAAAACTTTGCTACTGATTGGTAAGGATGGTTTTTATCAATACGATGCTACCAATCCAAAAGCGATTAAACTGTTAAGCAAAATTCCAGTGGGTAAGTTGATGTAAAACAGACCCTTAAATAGACATCCTATGTATTTTAAAAGATTATGTTGGGCATTCTTATTGCTAATTATTTTTTCCTGCCAGAATGATAATTTAAACAAAGATTTACCCAATTGTATTCATGAACAAATACAACAAATAGAAAATGGCACCAACGAATTTCAATTTACCGAGAAAGTATATCGATATCGACTCGGAAATGAATTTATCTACTATTTCCAAAGTGGTTGTTGTGACATGTTTAACTATGCATTTGATGAAAATTGTGACGTTATCTGTATAGATGGTGGTTTTGCTGGTATTAGTGATGGGGAACGATGCGAAGACTTTTATAAAAACAGGAAGGACGAAGTAGTAATTTGGGAAAAATAATTAATTGGCGATTTTGAATAGGAAACCTATTTACTTTTCAAGAACTAACAAATGAGATATTTAAATTTAATTCTAATAGTACTTTTCACTGTTTCGGAGGTTCTGGGACAGGAGGTGGAAAAGAAACTAAAATACGTGAACCATACCGAATTTGGCGGATTAGTGGGTAGGGTAAAATATAGCTACTATGCTGGTGGGGAGCAACAAGTGACTAGTAAGCAAAGTATTACTGCCCAAACGTTTAATGGTGTTCGGCTGAATGATAGACTGGTAACGGGCGTTGTTGTCGGGATGGATTGGTACAAAACGGCATTAATCAATCCGATAGCTGCGGGCATTCGCTATGATTTGACCAAAGGCCAAGCGGCCAGTCTATATACTACCGCGGATGTGGGATATGGTTTTGCATGGTTTCATGACGATACCGATGGTTTTGATACCTCTGGTGGGCTGATGTTTAATCCTGGAATAGGGCTACGGTATGGCAAACCTGGCGGTGCCGCTTTTACCATTGGGCTTTCCTATAAAAGTCAATATGTGCATGTGGATAAGCCCCAATGGAATAGTATTGAACGATATGAAAAACGCGTCTACAACCGTTTGGCTTTGCGCCTGGGGATGCAGTTTTAAACGGAATTAAACCTACTATGAAATACTTTCGATCTATTTGCTACATTTTATTAGTGAGTACTATTTTCTCTTATCAATGCAAACAAGTGGAGTGTTGCGTCATGCCACCGTGTAGTGAAAAGACTACTTTAACGGGCACTTGGAAACTGAAAGGGTATCTGAACCTAGAGACGGATACATTACATTTAAATCCGAATACCGATGACCGCGGCGTGGTATTGACTTTTAAAGATGCTGAAAAGGCTGGTACTATTGTAGGACATACCGTTTCAAACGAAGTGTACGGCACTTACACCTTACT
The DNA here is from genome assembly GCA_963976315.1 of uncultured Dyadobacter sp. Taxonomy (GTDB): domain Bacteria; phylum Bacteroidota; class Bacteroidia; order Cytophagales; family Spirosomataceae; genus Dyadobacter. The sequence goes on along the minus strand of CAXBLH010000157.1, from coordinate 7,076 downwards.
CGAAGGCTGTTTAGTAGATTTTTCAGGTTTTGGAGGTACCAAACGTGGAGAAAACGAATGGAGTGGAAAGGTTTGGGCGTTAATGCAAGGCAAAGCCGATTATAGTGTTATTGGCCAAACCCTGAATCTCGACTTTTATGAGTTAAAAACTAGAATGGTATTTGTGAAAAATTAGGTATTCTCAAAAGTCATTTCAATTGATTTGTGGAATTATGCGTACATCAATTTACCCTTTGGTTCAGGTATTGGTCTGCCGAGTTCTTTTGCTGTCTCTATCCATTCTTCAATGACTATTAAGGCATTTTTCACAGCTTCAACGGGCTTTTCACCATCAGCCATACAGCCTGCTAGTTCCGGCACTTCAGCAATAAATGAATTATCTTCTTCGCTCCAATAGATTATAATTTATAAAAAGGTTACGAATCTGCTTTACTTGATAGGCTTTGGCTTTTGAACCTATCGGCTGGATGTTAATGATCTCAGGCATAATGTCATGAGCGTAAATTATGGTGGCTTCCTTTGATTCTATATGAAAAACCTAATGAATCTAAAACACTTTGTAAATCTCCGAAAATAATATTTAGCGTCAGAAGATCCAGATAGGATCGACAAAACTGTTTTTGTCTTCCTTATAGTTCAGTAAATCCCACAGGCATACGATTGCAAGTAAATACCGTTTCAAATTTTGGTTGCTTTTTGTTTCTTTCTATAATAGGTGATTTAAGTACTATGTTTTGGCTATCTATCTAAACAACTATAATCAATAATGAAGTAAGTTTGATCTATTATCAATTGCGCTTAATTCGGAATGTTGTAGCTCACGAGAAAATGCAGTAAATAGGACGAGCAGTATATTAAGCGAATGAATCAGAAAATAGAAATGTGCTTGTGTTAATTTACTATTTAAGAAAAGCTAGGCTGAATTTTACAAACCGTCCCATTTCCTAAGGCCTCTATTTCGTTTAGAAACATGTTTTCACCTTGTAGGTACCAACTTCTGAATCGTGCGGATTGGTCCTGGTGTTTTGGTAGGTAGTTGAGCATTATGGATAGGTCAAACGTTTTGGCGGATACACCCGCTCCTGAAATCACGCCATCGAGTGCGTTACATTGTTGTTCAAAATGTTTGGGAACGGGTACCATCATCACGGGCTTTCCCAGATACATAGCCTCACAAACGGACTCAAAGCCGGCCGTTGTTACCAATCCTTTGCAAGTTGCCAGTAGTTGCAGGTATTTTTCGCTGTTAATTTGGTGGAAAGTAAGGTTTGGATTAATGCGTAATACCTCTGTTTCATTTTTATGATCCCAAAAGCATTCCAAACGGACATTCGGATGTTGTTCTTGCCAAGTGATAATCTGCTTACTCAGGCTATGATGCGTCATGTATACCAGTAGAAAATCCTGGTCTGAGGGAACCAGCTCGCGCACTTCCTTTCGTAATAATGGGGGGACTACAACTAACTTTTCAAGGTCACCCACAGGCATCGGACGGAACGAAAGGGCAAGCTTTTTAGTCATTAACCATGACGTTGCTTTGGTATTAAAATCCACAAATTTGCGGTCTACGGAGCTATTGGGAGGAAACGTGAAGTGTGGGTGTTGCAATAAATATTGGTGTGCAATACCTAGCATAGGAGTACCCGTGCGGAAAAGTAGATTGTAAAGTCCGCCGTATATTTCATAAAAGTTGATGATCAGATCTGGTTCTAAGGATTTGATCTTTTGATGAATTGAAAATAGGGTTTTGATGTAATGAGGAAGGGAAAGTGTGTGTGTAAAGATGGTTTTTCCTAGATTGATACCTTTTCCCTTTTTGTTGTAAATAATATTGGGAGCTTGATGTTCAAAGATAGGAACGGGTATTTGCTCCTTAAAAAATGCAGGAACGGTACGGTCTGCGGATATGCCCACTAGCGCCCCAACCACTTCATGGCCAGCGGCAGATAATATTTGATATAAAGAGATTGCCTGCGTCAAATGTCCTCTTCCTTCTCCCTGTACTAAAAATACAATTCTCATCAGCCTAATCTTTCGTTTTGATCGGGACGTAATCCCGTAAATGCTACTTGTTTGTCAGTTATCTTAAAACTGGTTTCTCTAAAAGGAGCGTCCACTTCATTAGACTTTGTCGAATTTTGAATTTCGTTATAGTACAATAAATTCCAATTTCCATCAAAATCCTCCACGAGTGCACTCAGCGTCTCCACCCAGTCACCGGAATTCATGTACATAATCCCATCGATTTCACGGATAGCAGGCTGGTGTATATGGCCACAGATGATACCGTCGCAACCACGAGAGCGAGCCAGTTCTGTTAGTTTCTCTTCAAAGTCGGTCATGTAATTTACAGCAAACTTGACCGACTGTTTTATTTTTTGAGACAAAGAAAAATAAGGTAGTCCGCGCCAAGAGCGGTACTTATTATAGAATTTGTTTACCCAAAGTAGGAAAGTATAACCGATGTCGCCCAGGTAGGCCAGCCATTTAAGATGCGTAGTGATTGAATCAAAAACGTCTCCATGGGTAACATAAAAGCGCTGGTTTCCTGAGTTAAGTATATAGTCCTTTCGGATTTGAAAATGTTTTCCTAATCGTAATGGTAAAATCTGATCCAAGAAATCATCATGATTACCACGCAGATAAATGACCTTGGTATTGTTTTGGTCGATCATTCGTAACACACGCTTAAAAAACAGGGTATGTTTTCTTTTCCAAACACCGTATTTTTTTAATTGCCAAGCATCGATAATATCACCGTTCAAAATCAATTTTTTGCAGGTATAGTTCTTAAGAAAGGAAGTTACTTCTTCCGCCTTGGATCCACTGGTACCTAAGTGCAAATCCGATATAATAATCGTCTTGAAATGTGTTTTCTCTGCCATGTTACAAATTTTGTTATTTCATGTTAACTGGATGTTAATTGCAGGTTATCAGATAGTTAAGTTTTGTAGAAAACATTAGATTCAGGAGTTTTTAAATTTGGTAAAAATTATTGTATTTTTCCGGAAATGAAATAATCTAAAAATGTCAACGAATAATAATATAATTAATACTCTAAGAGCTACTTTGCTCATTATCTTTATGTTGCCCTCAATTGGTTATAGCCAAGCGGTATATAAACTCAATGAAGTAGATAAGGCTGCGGAGCCTTTCGTAGGGTTGCCAGCACTGTTTGAATACTTTAATAATAACCTTCAAATACCAATTGCCTCTGCTGCAAAAGGACTGAACGGACGCGTGTTTGTACAAGGAATAGTTGAGCTAGACGGAAGTATGTCTGAGGTTAAGGTGGTGAGAGCATTAGAACCAGGTGCCGATGCGGAAGCGCTACGACTTTTTAAATTATACAAAGCTTGGAGACCAGCTTTAAAAGACGGAAAAGCGGTGCGGCAGGAAGTAATTTATCCCATGATTGTCAGAACAGAGCCTGTTGCAACGTATAACGATGACGAAAAAACCATTATTGAATATTTTGATAAGAAGCATGAGCCCACCGTCGATGAGTCAACTTATAAATTCAGGAATTTAATACCCGTGGACGAATATGGCCATGCCCGAGCTGATGTTTTATACCAAGAATTCAAAGGGAAAAATTGGAAAACTCAAAAAACAATTCCTTTTACCAAAGAAGAGCAATGGACAAAATTGATCTCTGACACTGGACTTGACTCGGTTAAAAGCTTCCGATCAATGGCAACGGATAGTGATTTTGATAGTAGCTATGAAGTTGTGACACGTCAGGAAAATGGCCAATTGTTAGCTTTTCAAGTATATCGAAATAGAATGGGGCCGCCAGTATTTTCCAAATATTATTATCGCAATGGGCTTTTGAAAGAAGTACAGGAAGTAGGGGAAGAAGTTGCTATTACCAATTGGTATGAAAATGGCATGTTACAGGAAAAAAAGATACTAGGAAAGGGCGGTCTAAAAATAATGGAAAATTGGAGTAAAGATGGTACTGCTCTGGTAACAGCTGGAAATGGAATGGCAAAGATTTCTGGAAATAGTGAAGCCGGGAAACAAGTAGCGGAGGAAGGCAAGGTAGTGGATGGTTATAAAGACGGTACTTGGGTTTCTACAGGGCCTGATGGGACAGTTTTAAAAGAGGAATTGTATGATAAAGGCAAATTCGTAAGTGGTAAAATACGAAAAGGTACCGAACTAGTTGCCTTTGAAGAGCAATCGCAAACTGCTGGCTATAAAGGCGGGCCAACCGAACTTTATAAATTTCTAGGTAAAAACTTAAATTTTGGTAGCTATAATTTACCTGCGAACGATAAAGTAATAGTGACTTTTATAGTTGCAACGGATGGTTCTTTGGATGATATAAAGATAGAGAAAAGTATCAGCGCCTTGATCGACAAGGAAGTCTTAAGGGTAGTTAATTTGTCAAACGGAAACTGGGAACCTGCTATCATCAACGGTGAAAAAGCGAGGGTACGGTATACTTTACCGATCAATGTACAAAGTAAATAAGAGGTTCATTTTAGAGTTAATAATGACCGGAAACGATTTTTAATTAAACATTTGGTCAAAAGTAATGGATACATAATACATCGAACCTACTGATGGATTTGCCCCACCCGTAGTGTAAAGTTTATTACCAAGGTTGGTTTCGCCCACTTTGATCAGTGATCTAAGGGGAGCTATCTTTTTGCTGATTTGCACCTCCAAGATGGCAAATCTAGGAATGACCGTTTTATCTCTGAGGGTGGCATTATACTCGCAAAGGATGAATGCCAAACCATTGCGGTTTGTTGACGGAAAGTCCCTCCAAATCCCCATTCCGAACAATTAATATTACGATTAAACAGCCTTACGTTATATCGGTATTTTTGGAGAATTAAAACAAGACATACACCAAGGATCATCCTTTTTTAGTTGAGTACCATTGTTAAGCTGGTTTTCGGTAACTTTTGCGCTCAAAGTAAATCCTTTGCCTAATATATAACCGAAACGAATACCCCAACCCGAATTTTTAGCGATTTGGGGTGCATCCACAGGAAAACTGAATGCAGTTACTTTTGACACATCCGCCAAGTCAGTAACTAAATATCTTACATAATTGTGCAACATGATATAGCTATATTTACTAAGAATTGGTTTTTTGGGATTATTGCAAGATCTAATTTTATTATTTGGGCGCTCTTAGAAAGTGAATCACCTATATTTGAAAGTAAAGTGGGAGTGATAGTATTCGGTTATTTCTTAGCTTTGTGAATAGCTATCCAAAATAGAAAAAATCTAAATAGATGCAAAATACATATGTGATAATCATGGCGGGAGGAGTAGGGTAAAAGTTTTGGCCTTTTAGTAGAACCTCATTTCCGAAGCAATTTCATGATGTTTTGGGAACGGGAAGAACGTTAATTCAGCAAACGGTAGACCGTTTTGAAGGCGTTTGTCCGAAAGAAAATATTTATATAGTTACAAGTCAGGACTACAAAGATCTTGTAGCTACGCAGCTCCCATTTTTGTCCGAGGATCAAATATTGCTGGAGCCCAATCGTAGGAATACAGCACCCTGTATTGCATACGCGTGCTATAAGATTGGAAAGCTGTCGCCGGATGCTAATATAATCGTAGCTCCAGCCGATCATATAATTTTAAAAGAAGATGTTTTTAGAGATACAATTAAAGTAGCACTGGGAGCGACCCGGACTGATGACATTTTGATAACCCTAGGTATACAGCCAACACGGCCAGATACGGGCTATGGTTACATACAGTACATTCCCGACAAGTTTACAGTTAAAAAGGTAAAATCCTTTACTGAAAAGCCACACTTAGAATTGGCATTACAGTTTTTGGATAGTGGAGATTTCGTATGGAATGCGGGGATTTTTGTTTGGAATCTAAAAGCATTTAAGAAGGCGCTTAATACTTTTCAGCCAGAAATTGCCGAGATATTTGAGTCTGGAAATGCCCATTTTTATACAGAAAACGAAATTAATTTTATAAATCGAGCCTACCAGCACTGCGGAAGTATTTCTATTGATAATGGTATCATGGAAAAGGCGGAAAATGTGCATGTTGTTCTCAGCAGTTTTGGGTGGTCGGATTTAGGTACTTGGAAGTCGCTCTACGAGATTTCGGAAAAGGATGAGAATCACAATGTGATCGATAGTAACGCATTGGTCTATAACACCACAGATACCATTATCAAAACCTCCAAAGAAACTCTGGTGGTGGTAAACGGTTTGGAAGGATTTATTGTGGCTGAATATGATGGAGTACTCTTAATTTGCAAGAAAGACGATGAGCAAAAAGTGAAGGAGTTTGTCAATGTAGCCAAATTGATGGACCCTAAGTACGTTTAAGAGGATTTTGATCTTTCATGATTCAGTCATTTATTTTATTCAAAATAGAGCTACACCCCATGGGTTGATTTTAGATAGGCTCAAAACATCTTCGTATTAGGATGTTTATATTGCTATGGACAATGAAATGAACCGACAAAATACAGGATTTGGGTGTTGACATGACTCTGGAAAGAAAGCTACTGATAGGGCGGAATTTTAGTTTTGGATTTCAAAAAACTGAACTTCCGCCCGCACTTTTTCTAGAATTCTTTGGGAACGCTCGGGCCGTGCATCGGTAATAAATACTTGTTCCAAAAATCCTGTATCAATTAGTTCAATTAGGCGGTTTATCCGTTTGTCATCTAATTTATCAAAAATGTCATCCAGCAATAGAATGGGTGTTTTTTTCTTTTCTTGCTTTAGAAGCTCAAACTGGGCCAATTTCATGGCGATCACAAATGATTTTTGTTGTCCTTGAGAACCAAATTTTTTGACACTATTGCCATCAATTTCAAACACAAATTCATCCTTATGAGGGCCTTTTAAGGTTCTTTGAGCATGTAAATCTCTAGATTTGTTTTTGCGAAAGACTTTAGGGAAGTCCGAAGCTGCTAATTCGCTTTCATAAGCAATAGACACTTGCTCTTTACCTGTACTCAAAAAACGATAATGTTTTTGGAAGAGTGGCAGAAACCGCTCCATAAAGGATTTTCGAAAATTGTAAATGGTTTCAGCCAGTTCGATGATTGGCTCGTTATATGTTTCTAATAG
>CAXBLH010000156.1:0-11088 GCA_963976315.1 uncultured Dyadobacter sp. | reverse complement strand
TTCTATATGCCATCCCAATACCTCCACCTTCTTGCAAAATGCCGGCACGAGGGTTATCCACCAGAGAAAAAGCTAAGTTTTCTCCAACACGAATACGCTTACCAACATTGTACTGGCTATTAGCACGTATCGTGTATCTCTTCAAATAGGTGTTTTTTAAGTTACCTTGTTGGTTGAAGTGATTGAAGGAAAACAAATAGTTTCCTTGTGTTCCACCACCACTAACAGAAAGGTTATGGCTTTGTATTGGCGCATTACTAAATACTTCATGAAACCAGTCGGTACCTTGTTTGTTTGCTTTTACGATCCGGTAAAACGAATCCATATCACCTTTATCCGTATAATTCGGATTGACATAATATTTAGAAAAATCTACATCAGATTCTTTCATACCTGTTGGTACAATATAGTCGGGTAGGACAGGTGTAGCCCCACTACCATATTGCGCATCATTGATCGCTGCGCCAGAGTTTTTGAGTGCCAAAAACTTCAAGTCAGCCATTCCTTGAGGATCAAGAAGGTCATAAACGTTGCCTTTTTTTACCGTTTGGACACCATAATAAGTATCGTAATTGACAGACACCTTGCCTTTTCCTCTTTTGGTAGTGATAATTACTACACCATTAGAAGCTCTCGACCCATAAATGGAAGCAGAACCAGCATCTTTGAGTACTTGCATGGTTTCTACATCATTGGGGTTAAGGCTGTTGATGTCTTGGGTTGGAACACCATCGACCACAAATAACGGGGTATTGTTACCGAAGGAGTTAATACCACGAATCCTGATTTGAGGTGCTTGTCCTGGCTGGCCGGAAGTGAGTACCGTTACTCCTGAGGCCCGCCCTTGCAGCTGATTGGAAAGGTTTGAGTTAGGCTGCTCGGTAAGTTCGCCCACTTTTACCACTGAAACAGCACCTGTCAAATCCTTTTTTCTTGCAGAGCCGTATCCTACTACCACGACCTCGCTCAGTAGTTTTTCGTCTGGTGCCAAGGTAACGTCTAGTGTTGATTGACTAGCAGTAACCGCGATCTCTTTTGGTGCAAAGCCTACAAAACTGAAAGTAAGTGTAAAGTTACCGTCGGGTGTGTCAATGGTATAATTTCCTTCTCCATCCGAATTAGCACCGCGCTGGGTACCCTTTACAATAATTGATACACCAGGTAATCCTACACCATTGTTGTCGACAATTTTACCACTAATGGTTCTGTCAATAACCAGATTTTCCGTTTGTCTGGAGGTCTTAAGAAAATTGGGTTCGATTTTTTGACGTTTAAGGATAATTTGTTTCCCTGAAACTTCATATTCTAGATTGAGCGGTGACAAAATGGTATTGAGCGCTTTACCCAAGGACTCTTGAGTCATATTGATCGTAATAGTTCGATTCGATTTAATTACGTTCGAACTATACAGAAATTTGACGTTAACCTGTTTCTCAATTTGACTTAAAACGTTTCGAATTCCTTCATTTTTTGCGTTTATGGATACTTTGTTATTAAGTACTTCTTGGGCTTCACTCATATGAGCAAAGGCCAGAGTTGTTAATAAGACTGCTATTATTAGCTGGGATAAACTAAATCTCATAATGGTGTACCATTGAGTGTAGTTAGGACACAATTTTTGCATAACTTTACAAAGTTTTGTTTAACATGGATAATGGGGCAAAACAAATCCTCCATCCGTTTACAGCGGATGTTTCATGACAGAAAATCAGAGGATGAATAATTGAGTTGGCAATGGTGCAACATTGTCAACTTTTTTTTTGGGGTTTATTGCATATATTTTAGTTAGAAGTAGATAAATTAGTATAGGTTTGTTTATTGTTATTCATGACAGCCTCGCCCACTGATAATTATCCGAGCATTTTCTACATGGTATTTAGCTTCAATTCCTTTGCAAATGAGATCGATCTTTTCGAACAAGCTTTCATTGGAAAAAGAAGCCGTTAAGAGACAGTCACCGTATAATTTGGAATTATATTCAATATCTATGCCATATGCTTCTTGCAGGTTGTTAAAAATTGAAGAAACAGGCTTGTCAATAAATTCATTAATAGGTGCAGCGGATATGGACGACACTATTACCTCTGGGTGATCCACTATCAACTTTGTTAGTGACTTTAATTCCCCGGTATATTTTACTTTTTGGTTCGGTGTTAAGATAGTACCGGTAGTAAGTAGCTCTTTCACCTTCTTATCCTTTTGCAATTCATCTCTATGGAAGACGGAAACTTTCCCTGTCTTTACTTCCACCTCAAGATTGGAACAATTTTCGTAGGTTTTGATATTAAAACTAGTTCCTAACACTTTCGTAATCAAATCGTTGGTGTATACATAGAAGGGCCTCTTCGTGTTTTTTGAAACATTGAAAAAAGCTTCACCACTCAAATAAACCTCTCTAGCTTCTTCCTTGTTGAACTCTGCTGGATAACTAATTTTACTATTTGGTTTTAAAACGATCTGGCTATTATCCGGAAGGTTTATCTTGATTGTTTTAGAGGAAGTATTATCTTTTTCGATCAATGTTTTGGTAGAATTAGTAACCAACGACTGATACGTGTTTTTCGACTGCTGGTCATAGGGCTTAAATAGCCAAGTTAGCATAATGACCGCCATAGCGGCTGCTACGGATGAGATAAAAATGGTACGGTTGCTTAAGGAATAAACAGGTTTTTTATTTTCGTGAATATCAAGTTTAATTTGATCCCACATTCTAGAAATTTGCTGCGGCTCTGGATAATTATTGGCTATGTCAGCTTCTATATTTAGCAGAACAAGTCGTGCATGTTCCACTATCTCCGCTTTTTCGGGATGCAATAATAAGAACTTCTCCCAATACTGATTGGAACCTTGTTCAGGAGCATAAACCCATTTTTTGAAATAGGCATCCTCCAAAAATTCGTCAATGGTAAAATTGGAATAATTCATTAAGCTGTTAAGACAAGTCGTGGTACAAAGTACGAGTTATAGTAACAAGAGGGGAATTAGTAATACTTTAACTCACTTGCTTCGAATTATTTTATAAAAAATATAAAAATAATTGAAAAAAAGAGGTGTACCGAGAGTTGGCGTAGCTTTAAAACGGCCCTTTGTATCAGGTTTCGAACGGATTGTTCGTTAATGGTTAGGATTTTTGCAATTTCAGTATAACTGAGATCCTGATAAAACCGGAGTATCATTACTTCATATTGCCTAATCGGCAGGTTTTTGATACAATTATACAAATGTGCCTTTTGGTTTTGAATATTTTCTTCTTCAATTATATAAAACTCTTTGGGGAAGGCAATCGGGAAATGAAGCTCTTGGTCATAGTCAATAGGGGTAAAAATATTGTTATTCTTGGCTATTGATTTAAATATTCTTCTGCGTAGTATTTTAAATAAATAGAATTGAGGACTGGTTACATCGCTGAGCGTTTCCCGCTTTTGCCATAGTTCTATAAAAATATCTTGGACCAAATCTTCTATCACAGCACGGTCGGGTAGTAACTTAAAGCCATAGGCATAAAGTACCTTTACATTGCTTTGGTAGAGCTTTGCAAAGGCATTTTCATCCCCTTGCTTAAAGGCATGCCAATTATCTTGACCGTTATTTGCTGTTGATTCCAATAATAGTTCGATTTGTTATGACCCCAAAAGTATCAATAAATGATAATTTAATGCAAATATAGGTACGTTATTATCTTATTTTAATTCACTTATAATTTTAATGCCTGGGCATTCCTTTATTTGATTTACGGTCGCAAACTATCTTTAATTTGCTCTTTAGTCTATTTTCAGCCAGTAGGTAATTTGTAGTTTTTTATCCTTAGCCTTTCAGGGTAGGCATTTCTTGGCTGTTTTAAATACTAGATAGGTGGTTTTTCTGTGAATTGAACAAAAACATAACTGAGGATAAAATTGGGAAATAGGTTTTCTGGCATGAAGTTTTAAAGGAATCAAATTAAAACATCAAAAGTAAATTTCAATAAAATTAAAATACCATGAAAAAATTAATTCTTTTTATCTGTTCCATGAGTTTAGCAATGGTTGTGCAGGCGCAGTCTTTTAGTTTTGGTCCAAAAGCAGGTTTAAATATCAGCAATTATACTGGGGGTGATTTTCAATCCGATGCTTTGGTAGGAGGACATCTGGGTGGGCTTCTGAATTTTGGTATTGGTAATTCTTTTTCGATCCAACCTGAGGTATTATTTTCTACACAAGGTGCCAAAATTGACGTTGCCGGACAGAAGCGAGATTATAAAACCTCCTATGTTACCTTACCCGTGATGTTCAAATTTAAATCAAGAGCGGGTGTTTATTTTGAGTTCGGGCCTCAAGCTGGTTTTAGAACTTCTGATGATATTCCAGATCAAACTATTGACCAATTTGCCAAAAATTTAGATATATCGGGTGCAGTTGGGGTTGGTTATCAGGCACCTTTTGGGCTTGGGTTTGGCCTTCGTTATTTGGCTGGATTATCTAAAGTAGGTGATTTCCAGCCTGGAAATGAAATTAATCCTGATTTTAAGAATAGTGTGGTTCAGTTTAGTTTATTCTATGCTATTCCAGTTGTTAAAAAATAATTTATAGCTGTAAAATGTGCATTTCATTGCCCATTTTACAGCTTTTTTAGTTTAAATTTCAAGTCTACTTTTTCCTTAAATTATAGCTATATAGGTATGGGAAATATAGTTTTTTCGATCTCTAGTATTGCCATTAAGGAAATTTCTTTACTTAATTAAGTAATATGATTTAGCGAATTGTAGTTCTTTTTTGGGTTTTTTTAAGTGTTTTTCTAATTTAGGTGACTAAACGGGTATCCAGCGGTATAAATTATCTTATTAAGCTGATCAAGTCGTTTACTCCATTAAATATGAAACATTCAAAAAATCTGGGTGAATTAGCTGCAACAGCCATTTGCGGGAATGATATAACTTCTTCATGTCTTTATGTATCTTCATTAACCATATTATACGCCGGACAATATGCTTGGCTAGCCTTGCTCATTGTGGCTGCTGTATTGTTCTTATTTAGGAAAATTTACGGGGAGGTAGTAGGGGCATTGCCTCTTAATGGTGGAGCGTATAATGTATTGCTCAACACTACTACCAAAAGTAACGCTTCCATTGCTGCCTGTTTGACCATCTTGTCCTATATGGCTACTGCGGTAATTTCTGCTAGCGAAGCGATGCATTACTTGCAGGGTATTTTGCCATTTATTAATGTGATAATAGCTACCACTGTACTCATTACCTTGTTTATGTTTTTGGTGATGTCCGGTATTAGTGAGTCCGCAATTGTTGCCGTCGTAATCTTTATTCTTCACATTTCGGCCATGGCTCTCCTCATTGGAAGTGGCTTTTGGTATATCAGTATACACGGCTTTGATATTGCACGCTTTAATTTTGATACTCCTTTGACGGGAAGTTTTGGCACCGCCTTGTTTCTGGGGTTTAGTACGGCTATGTTGGGGATATCTGGATTTGAAAGTTCCGCTAATTTTGTTGAGGAGCAAGAGGCAGGAGTATTTCCTAAAACTTTGAGGAATATGTGGGTCGCGGTATCGGTAATTAATCCTTTAATGGCATTTACTGCAGTAATGGTTTTACCCCTAGGGGAGGTTGCCAATCATCAGGAAGCGCTACTTTCTCACATGGGGCAGCAAACTGGTGGGGATTGGCTCGCCACTTTTATATCTGTGGATGCAGTTTTGGTATTAAGTGGTGCACTTCTTACCTCCTTTGTGGGAGTTAATGGGTTAATCAAACGGATGACCTTGGATCGGATTCTACCACAGTTTTTGTTAAAAGAAAATAGAAAGGGTAGCTCTCCTCGGATTCTTATTTTGTTTTACTTATTGTGTATTTCTATTTTATTTATTACCAAAGGTGCCCTAGGCCCATTAGCAGGCGTTTATACCATTTCTTTTCTGCTGGTGATGATTTACTTTGGTTATGGCAATTTCCTGCTTAAAATAAAAAGAAGTCGTTTGCCAAGACCAGAGCGCGCCACGATTGCAAATGTTGTGCTCGCTATTGCTGCCGTGGCCATTGCGCTCTATGGAAATGTAGTTATGCACCCCGATTACCTGATTGTTTTTCTACGTTATTTCCTTCCCACAATGGTGGTTATTTCTTTACTATTAAACCGGAATGTCATACTTAAATATTTACTCATTGGAGTTAATGGCTTTTTTACGACCGTAACAAGTATTGCAGCAGCTAGCCGGCTCCATTTGTCTCGAAATATTAGAAAACTCACCGACCAAGAATTTGTATACTTTACAAAAGGGGATGATATTTCAATATTGAACAAGGTGATGATTTACGTTCAAGAAAATGAAATTACCAAAAAAGTTAAAATTGTTACGATACTCAAGTCAGGAGTTTCTGTTTCTGCCGATTTTATGAGAGATTTAGAGGTGTTGGATCGGGTGTATCCAGAGATAAAAATCGAGTATATTAAAATCGAAGGGGTTTTTGGTCCACAAATTATTGAAGAACTTAGTAAGGAGTGGAATATCCCCATCAACTTTATGTTTATTAGCTCTCCTAGTGATCGGTTTTCACACCGCGTGTCCGACCTAGGCGGGGTAAGGTTGGTAATTTAGTAATTCCTATTGAACATACTATGGAGGTGAAATCGTATACAGATCCTACGTTTGCAACACCTATCTACTTCCAAAACTCCCAAAAAATAGGACGGAGGAGGTTCTATTGGGATGTCTTCCCTTTTTTCGCCATGTCCGCTTCCCAGTGGATCGATTAACCTAAATCCTTAGGACTTGGTACTGCTTTCTACTAATATAGACAATTGTTGATGGAGCATAAGACTATTAGCAGAGCTAAGAAAAGTACAAATAGGTTAAGGTTACTACTTTAATATTTAGATTAAAATTAAAGGAATTAATATTCCTATTGTATTTTGATTTCAAATCCTATATTGTTATTAATGAAGTATTTTATAGGATTTTGTATAGACCTACGTCTCCTGATTTATTCTAAATCAAAAATGAATGTTTTCATGTAGGTTGTGAAATTATTCTAATGGTATGCAACAGGATAAGCCCCTAATACTAGAAATAAAAAAATCAAAAAAAATTATTTATCACGTTATAAAGCTTTCCAACTACTAAGGAGTAGTCGGAATTATGGAATTATTTCTTTTGAAGCTTAATGCTAACACTTGTCCGACTCAATGTCATAAATATAGAAAGAGGGGTGAATAAAACAGTTGTGATAACCGCTGCTGTGGTAAATATTGTTGCAATTAATAATTTTGCAAGAAATTCTATTACTTTTTTCATGATTGAGTAGGTTATTGGTTATTGATGCTATGGTAAAAGAATCTTAAACGTTCCATTGAAATTTTTAAGATTGGATTACTGTTTGGTTTCGATTTGGTATTATTGCAATATTTAAATGAAAATAATAAATAAATTTAAGAGTTCGTATGTTAAATATTCAATCCTGCCAAAATGAAAACGCTAATAAGTCAGCTTACAGTATTAATTATTTCTACAATGATTTCTGCTGCACAAGATATTATTGTAACCCACGGTGGAGAAACTATCGAAGGCAAAGTAATTTATCAAACAGCCTTTGAAGTCCATTATCAAACGACAAATAATGGTAACGACTTGGTGCTTGGAAAACCCAAGGTTGAAAAAATTATATTTAGCAATGGTTTAATCGAGCCAATTTCTGCCAAGGTTGATATTCAAAATGAAAGGGATTGGGATAAAGTGATGATCACGGATAATCCTATGTTAATAAATGGACTTACCGAAAAAGGGAAAAGCACTTTGACCTGGGATATTAAATCTGGTACTTTTCCCAGTGCCAAACTGAAAAAGCAGCAAGAACGTACTAAAAGATACGCCGCGAAGTTACACGGCCATATTATTTATATTGCCGCACAAGCAGAACCAATGGGTACAGTACCCATAAAGCACCTTGCCATCATTTATGGGTATTAAATTTCAGGTTTAGAACACTTAACCTCCCAGTAAAAGCTATTTTAACTTGGGATATTTTTACGTACCTGATCAAAGAGTAAATTGGGCAGAAAACGTTTTAGATAAATAGCAGCAACCTCTTTAAAGCCCCCAATATAAATTTCCTTTTTTTCTTTTTTTACTGCTGAAATGATCTTTTCCGCACACTTGTCGGCCGGTATACCGTTGGCTTGATTGGTATCCATTTTGTTGAAATTATCCCCTGCTTCATTGAGCGCATTTAAAGATATGTTTGTCCGGATATATCCCGCACAAATCGTCGTAACCTGAATATGGTGGTGATAGCCTTCGGCCCTGAGCGAGTCAAAAAATCCATGAAGCGCATGTTTGGCGGCGTTGTAACCTGATCGCATGATCGTTCCGATTTTGCCAGCTACACTACTCATCACCACAAAATGCCCCTCATTTTGTGCAATCATGTAGGGCAGTACTGCTTTGGTAAGGGCCACAGTACTAAAAAAATCGACATTCATCAATTTTTGATACACCCCAAACTCGGTATCGTGAATATAAGAACGCTGGCTTACACCGGCATTATGAACCATGATGTCAATTCTTCCAAACTTGGCGATAACTTTTTCACAAGCAGGTATTGCTGCGTCGAAATCAGTAACATCCAGCGGAAGGATTAATATATTTTCAGCGCTTAGGCCGGTACTGATTTTTACCCTTTCTAATTCTGCCTCCCTACGTGCTGAAAGCACTAGCTTTGCACCTTCTTTTGCAAACCCAAGTGCTAATTGTTCTCCTATACCAGAAGAGGCTCCCGTTATCCAAACGACTTTATCTGTTATTTGCTTCATTTAATTTTTCAAAAATTTCAGAATTACCTTTTCCTCTGTTACTGTAAAAGCTGCATCTGCCCCCACCATCACTGGTAAGTTGTTAGGAACATGGCCCAGAGGAAAGTCAAAACACACTGGAAAATCAAAATCTTTTATATGTTCCTGAATGATCTCATTGACCGACTTCCCGAAAATAGGATCTGCATTGTCTTTCATGTCGGTAAATTGTCCCACTATCAAGCCAGCCAGTTTGTTGAATTTCCCTGCCCGTTTTAGTTGGATTAACATCCTGTCGAGGTTATAATAATATTCATTAATATCCTCTATAAAAAGAACTTTCCCATCGGTATTTAGCTCACTGTTGCTACCTATCAAATGAGACAGGAGGCATAAGTTACCTCCCACAATAGGGGCTTCTACTACTCCCGTTCTATTATAAGGATGGCTTGCTACCTGGTATTCCACAGCTTCCCCAAAAAGTAACTTTCTTAAAGAGTCTGCTGCGGTTTCAGCACCTTCCAAAGTCATGGATTTAACCATGGGGCCATGAATACTTTTAATACCTAAATTAAAAATATGAGAAGTTAGAGCCGTAAGGTCACTAAAGCCTATTAACCATTTTGGCTTCGTTAAAAATTTAGTAAAATCGATCCCATCCACAATTCTGGAACATCCATAACCACCACGAGCTGCAAATATTGCTTTGATAGCATCGTTATCAAGCATTTTTTGAAGATCGTTGGTACGGATTTCGTCGGTAGCTGAAAATTGATTGAAGGATGATTTTAAGGTTTCTCCTTCTATAATTTCAAGTCCCCATGCTTCTGTTAGTAGCTGCATGCCGGGTTTTAAGCCTTCGTAGTTGATTACGCTGGCAGGTGCAACTATACCTATTTTATCACCGGGCTGTAAAAATGGTGGGGAAATATAATTTTTCATTGAGGAAATGATTTTTATATAAAAATCACATCGTTAATCAGGTCGGCTTTCATTTCCCGATTGATCAATTCTATGATTTTACTTTTGGCACGCACCAATTCATTTCTGAGTGGGGCAGACTCAATTTGCAGGTAAAGAGAGCGGTCTTTAATGAATATTTTTTTTGTTCGTGAAGCGATGGTTGATCCCATTATTTTGTCCCAATGTGCCACCACATAGGACTGGTCAAATCGGTTACGAAGGTGATACCTATCCAGCATCTGCTCAATGGCATCTTTAAGAGGTGTAATTCCCGGGCGTCTCGATGCTTTTTCCTGATCAAATCTATAATGTTGTGCCATAATTTAATTGAATGCCTACAAAGTTAAAAAGTTAAACTATAAAGGCACCGCTATTTGAGTTTATTTAAAAGACGCTTTGGGATTAAACAATAATAAGCCAAGGCTTAACCGACTAAGGAGAGCGACAATTAGAACTTAAATTTGCAATTTTGGTCATTCAGCCTTAATATTGCGCTATCAAGTCAATTGCTACACCTTTGTGATTGATTTATAGAGAAGAGGCGAGAGAATGGGCTCAATGAACCTCTGGCAACCTGCTACCAATGACATGGAGAAAGGTGCTAATTCCCACCTAAGTAATTAGGAGATATAAACTCAATTCGTACATGAAATTTTTTCTAAATTTTTTATTGTCCATTGGGATAAAAATCTCATCTATCTATTCCAATTCTTTGGAATAAACCGGCTCGTATAGGATAATGAATTGCATACGACTAGGCTTTTATTCCGGATGAGTAGTTTAAAATGGATGTGGTACGAAATGAAACGGAATATTATTAGTTGAATTTTAAACGATGCTAGTGCTATTATGCAGGCTGAACAGAAAATATTTAAATATCCATATTCCTATGCTTTGGAGATGGGTCGTGCGTTAAATGGGTTTGAATTGTCATACACCACTTACGGTACTCTCAATGAAGCTAAGGATAATATCGTTTGGGTTTGTCATGCACTTACTGGTGGCTCAAATGTTGTGGAATGGTGGGACGGTTTGGTGGGTACTGGAAAATACCTGGATCCAGAAAAGCATTTCATCATTTGTGCTAATATTCTTGGCTCCGCTTATGGTTCTACGGGACCTTTATCAATAGATACTCAGACTGGAAAGCCTTTTTACCAAAATTTTCCGATCCTGACAGTCAAGGATGTGGTGGGGGCACTGGACCTGTTGCGTCAAGAGTTGTCGATTACCAAAATAAAACTTTGCATTGGTGGCTCACTTGGTGGTCAGCAGGCTTTGGAATGGGCAATTGAAGTGCCGAGCTTATTCGAAGAATTGATTCTAATTGCTTCTAATGCCGTTCATT
>CAXBLH010000155.1:0-11141 GCA_963976315.1 uncultured Dyadobacter sp. | reverse complement strand
CTATAAATAAGCCTAGATGTACCCCATTTTCATCCCCTTCTATCCGAACAAAATCTAAAGGTTTTTCTGGCCATAGTTCACTATGTCTAATCGGTAGTGTTTCTTCTGCGGTTATTTTCCGTATTTCTAATGGCATCTCCATTCTTATAATTCGGCCATAGAGACCATCAGTTTTTCAAGTTCATCCACTATTTCTTTATCTGCTTTTGGTTGGTATTTATGTGCTAAAAGCGAAAATGCTAACAATCCACCAGATTTTGTGGTAACATAACCGGCATAAGCTCTGGTTCCCTCAATAGAGCCACTTTTGGCCCTTATATTATTAGCAGCATTGGTTTTACGGCCGAGCCTACGCACCGTGCCTGTTGCACCCAAAACGGCCAACCCATCATAAAAATCCTTAAACACCGCATTTTTCGATATTAAGCATAGTACCTCGGTCATATTTCCTGCTGTCAATGAACCCGATGGAGACAAACCACTTCCATCTTTCACCATAAAACCACGCATATCTGCACCCTTGTCACTCCAGTATTTTTTTACTGCCTCCACAGAGCTGTCAAAATCAGACTTTCCTTCCAACTTTTTCCCAATATTCCTTAAAAAAGCATCGGCATATAAATTGATGCTCCACAGGTTTGTCTGCCGGCAAAGTTCCTCCAAACTGCGCGAGTGATATTTAGCTATTTCCATCCTATGAGTTTTATCGTAGGCAACATCAAAAACTTGTTCAACACCTATGGAATCCTTTTGAAGGGACTCCTGCAAGGCCTTTTCAATAAAAAGAGGAACGTTTGGAATAGCTCCTCTCACCGAAAAAACCTTGGGCCCTGCGGGAATAGTACCTACAAATTGAATCGCATTACTCAAAGGATTGGCATAAAAGATAGACTTATCACCAGAGCCTCTGGCACCTGTGGTGAGGAGATTTTCAAAATAAATGTAAGGAAGTGGAGGACTAGTACCTCTAAAAGTAACCGGATCACCGATGTTTCTACCGGGCACCAGTTGCACTGTATAGTAATTTTCATTTAGATTCAGG
The DNA here is from genome assembly GCA_963976315.1 of uncultured Dyadobacter sp. Taxonomy (GTDB): domain Bacteria; phylum Bacteroidota; class Bacteroidia; order Cytophagales; family Spirosomataceae; genus Dyadobacter. The sequence continues at coordinate 10,099 of CAXBLH010000155.1, read as the reverse complement.
CCATAAACACCCGCTCCATAGGCATTTCCTATATCGCCCCAAATCCAGCTATCAGCAATTGAAGCGCCTTCAAAATAGGTAGCATCAGCGATAATACGACCCTTGACATATCGAATACCTAATTTACCAATGGCATGGGACCAGCTGCTAAGCAATTCGGTACTAGTAGGCTGTCCATCGAAACGAACACTGCCCAAGGAGGGATCTCCCGTGCCACGAACATAAATATTACCAAACAAAGTATCACTTACCACCTTGCCCGAATACTCCAAATAAGTAACGTAATGGTAGTTTGACCCAAAAATAGCAAGCGCCGTAGAGGTAGTAATAAGCTTTAGGGTGGAGGCCGAAGGAACAGAAAGGTGCTGATTCACCGCAAAAATATTTTCATTGGAAGCAACTCTTTTTAATTGAACGGATAAGCTACCATTCCTTAGCAATTCGCTATTTTGGAGCTCCAGTACTTGGTCCTTAAATTGTATTAATGCCAGAGAATCTATGCGTTGGGAAAAGCCGGAAAGTACCATTATACTTAATACCAGCGTTAATAATGGTTTCATAAACTAAAAGTATCTTTAAAATTGTTGAATGAAATGGATCACCGCTAAGGCAAACTGTAAACTATTTCTAAGGAGTACATAGCTTTTTTGGTACTTTTGCAAAAATACTGTCTTAGTTACTTCTTTATGGTGATCACTAGGATTTAAAACAAAAATTGTTAAAATAGGTTGTAATTACAATGCATTCCATTTTGCAAAAATTACAAATAAATTGATTTACAGCTAAGTTGAATTGGTGTTTTACAAAAGTTCAACTTAAATATATTCACTATATTATTAAGTATGAAATTGACATTTTGGGGGGCTGCTCAGCAAGTAACCGGGAGTATGTTCCTGCTCGAATCGGAGGATTATAGAATTTTAATTGACTGCGGGTCGGATTTTGAGTTAGATGAAAAAGAGAGAAAAGCGCGATTTGAGGAACAAAAAAGTGTCTTTCCATTTGAAGCCAGTATGATCCATACGGTTTTACTTACACACGCCCATATCGATCATTCTGGAAATATACCCAATCTTTATAAAGAGGGCTTTGAGGGGCGCGTAGTATGTACAGAACCCACTATGGCCCTTACCTCCTTATTGTTAAAGGATGCGGCTAATTTACATCAAAAAAGACTGAATGCTCGTAAAGGGAATAGTAGCAAGAAAAAGTCAAAAAGCAAACGTGAAATCCCGCGTGACTATTTTGTCGAAAAAAATGTAATTGAGGCCATGGATAACTTTGTACCAGTCTCGTTTGGACAGCGGTACCGCATAGCCGACCATATTTCCATTACATTTTACACTGCTGGCCATTTATTAGGTGCAGCCCATATTGTGGTGGAAGTAACGGAAAAGGGCCAAAAAAAACGAATTGCTTTTAGCGGCGACATAGGACGGTCCGACTACCCCTTGCTTTCTGATCCCCAGGAGCTACCAGATGTTGACTATCTAGTTTGTGAAAGTACTTATGGAAACCGTTTCCACGAAGACTTGGAGTCTCCAGAAGTGGCACTAGCCAAGGTGATTAAAAAAACCTGTATTGATCGCCCCGGTCGATTGATAATTCCCTCATTCTCGGTGGGAAGAACTCAAGCTTTACTTTTCACCTTGAACAAAATATATTTGGACAATGCCTTTCCAAGTATCAAAGTTTTTTCTGATAGCCCTTTGGCATATAGCAGTACGCAAGTGTACCAACGCTATTCGAGATTATTGAATAAAAGAGCCAAGAAATTCAAAGAAGAAAACGATTTTTTATTCGATTTTGACAATTTGATATACCTCGAAAGTGCAGAGGCTAGTCGGGCTATTTCAAACCATAATGAACCCTGTATTATTATTTCTTCTTCGGGAATGGTGCAAGGTGGCCGGGTAGAATACCATGTGGAAGCGAATATTGGCAACCCCTATTCTACTATCTTGATGATTGGATACGCTTCTGAGGGTACCCTGGGCTGGAGACTCATTAACGGTCAGGAAAATATATCAATTAGAGGAAAACAATTGCCGGTCTTGGCGAATATTGAAAAAATTGACGTATTTAGCGGTCATGGAGATCAAAATGATTTGATTAAATTTGTAAAATATCAAGACCCAGCAAGCGTAAAGAAGATTTTTCTGGTACATGGTGAACAACAAAGCATGGTTGATTTCAAACTAACAATCAACAAATTAGGTTATAATTCAGTAGAAATACCTACAAGGGGTCAGCAGTTTGAATTATAACATTAACCCATTAAAAAGAAGGACATACCTTAATGAGAACTTACCTCGATTTTGAAAAACCAATGGCCGAGCTTGAAAAAAAGCTTGAAGAAATGAAGACATTGGCCAAAAACAACAATGTAGACGTTTCTGAGGCGATTATGCTATTGGAAAGTAATATCACAAAACTGCGTAGGGAAATATTTGAAAACCTTACTAGCTGGCAAAGGGTGCAATTATCGCGCCACCCCGACCGCCCTTATACCATGGACTATATTCAATTAATTTGTGATGAATTTATTGAACTTCATGGCGACCGTCAGGTTCGTGATGATCCGGCAATTATTGGAGGACTTGCAAATATCGGTGGACAATCCGTGATGTTGATCGGCCAACAAAAAGGTAGAAATACTAAACAACGCCAGCACCGCAACTTCGGCATGCCCAACCCCGAAGGCTACCGTAAAGCATTACGCTTGATGAAAATGGCAGAGAAATTTAATCTCCCTATCGTTACTTTGATCGACACTCCTGGTGCATTTCCCGGAATGGAGGCAGAAGAGCGCGGCCAAGGAGAAGCTATCGCCAAAAATTTAAAGGAAATGTTTATGCTTACCGTTCCTGTTATATGCATTATCATTGGGGAAGGTGCATCTGGTGGAGCATTAGGGATTGCTATTGGCGATAAAGTATTGATGTTAGAAAACACTTGGTATTCGGTAATTTCTCCGGAAAATTGCTCTGCCATTCTATGGAGAAGCTGGGATTATAAGGAGCAAGCAGCCGAATCCATGAAAATTACAGCCAAGGATATGATGCAGAACAAGCTTATTGATGGCATTATAGCGGAACCATTGGGCGGTGCTCATTTGGATCATGAATGGATGGCTACTGAATTGAAACGCGTGATTTTAGAGAATGTCAGCGATTTATCAAAAATAAAACCTGCCAAACGGATCGAAGAAAGAATTGAGAAGTTTTGCGCAATGGGCGTTGTAGTTGAATAAAAATTAGGTTTATTATAATCCCTCTATTTCATGAAGAATGCGAATATCAAAAATATAATCTTTGATTTAGGTGATGTTATACTAAATATCGATGTTCCACTGGCTTACGATGAGTTCGTTAAGCTAAGTGGAAAAGAGAAGGCTGAAATTTTGGAACTTGTTCAAAAACACCAATTATTTCAAAAATTCGAAACGGGTCAAATTGATGAACCGACTTTCAGAAATGAAGTAAGGTCGATGTTAGGTTTACCGGATTTGGAAGATGAAACCATTGATACCGCATGGAATATCTTACTTTTAGATATCCCTACTGAACGCATTGAACTCATTCAAAATCTGGCCAACCACTATAAATTGTTTTTATTAAGCAACACCAGTTCGATACATATCACGCAGGTAAATAAAATTCTTCAAAAAACCAGTGGACACGCCAGCTTGGATTTACTTTTTGAAAAAGTATTCCTTTCCTATGAAATGGGCCTCATGAAACCAGACCTAAAAATTTATCAGGATGTACTAAGCCAAGCAGCTATCAAGGCAGAGGAAACTATATTCCTAGACGATAATGCAGACAATATAAAAGCGGCTGCCTCGTTGGGAATCGAAGCTATTCATGTCCAGAAACCATTAACGATACTCGACTATCTTAAAGACTATGCAGTCTAATACACGTACGCATCTCATTCAGGCTATACTTTTTATTACGACGTTAATAACCACCACAATGGCCGGTGCAGAATGGATGTTTGGAAATATTTTCACTTTTGTAATTGACATTTTCAAATTTTTCGCGGGTGCCTCCGATGCTCCCGAGTTAAAGGATATCCCAGCAGGGATGGGATGGAATGAATTTATCGCCGGTTTCCAATTTTCTATTCCCTTTTTGTTGATTCTCACCGTTCACGAATTTGGTCATTATTTTGTAGCCAAAGCACATAAAGTGAAGGTAACCCTGCCCTACTATATACCATTGTGGTTTGGAATATCACAAAGTATTGGGACGATGGGTGCTTTTATCCGTATTAAGTCCTTGGTACAATCCCGTCTTAAATTTTTTGATATTGGAATTGCTGGCCCATTGGCTGGTTTTGTAGTAGCCTTAGCCGTATTGTTTTACGGTTTCACGCATTTGCCTCCTATTGATTATATTTTTACGATTCATCCAGAATATGCCAAATACGGTGCTAGTTACCCACAGTTTGTCTATGAAAATGCAACAGGAAACTTAGCACTTGGGGATAATATCTTATTCTGGTTTTTCAAAACCTATATCGCCGACCCCTCGCTTTTGCCACATGACTATGAGATAATTCATTATCCGTATCTTTTTGCCGGGTATTTGGCTTTATTTTTCACTTCATTGAATTTGATCCCAATAGGACAACTAGACGGTGGACATATTCTATTTGGAATGATAGGTGAAAAGAAATTCAACTACTTCGCACCCATTTTGTTTACTTGCTTTGCATTTTATGGTGGACTAGGCCTTTTCAGAGTAGAGTCAGCCTAATGGTGGTGGTAGCTCAGTTCGGACTAACCTATATCCGCCCAGACATTGATGGTTACACCGGCTTTTTACCATTCATATTCCTTTTAGGACGGTTTTTGGGTGTAAAGCATCCTGAAACACCAGAAGATAAACCCTTGGATACGCCACGTATGATTTTGGGAGTTATTGCTATTATTGTTTTCATTATTTCGTTTAGTCCAAAACCATTTATTGTTTTATAGGATTATTAAGTATTTTAGTAAAGTTTACATTCCTATGGACTTATTCTTTACTACATGTTTTCACAAAGTATCGCTTTTCTGTTCCAATTAACAGGCTGGAGAATTAAAGGAACCGCACCATTTGAAGTCAAAAAAGCCATTTGGGTAGTCATTCCGCATACCTCCAATTTTGACTTTTTTATTGGATTAGGAACACGTGCAGTCCTGAAAATGGATATTGGTTACTTGGCTAAAAAAGAACTATTCCGCTGGTACTCTGGCTGGTTTTTTCGAAAATTAGGGGGTTATCCCGTCGAAAGAAAAAAAGCTACAAATTTGGTAGATGCGGTAGCAAAAACATTTCAAGAGCATGACACCATTCATATTGCCATTGCCCCAGAAGGTACCAGAAAAGATGTCAAAAAACTTAAATCTGGTTTTTATTATATGGCATTGGGAGCCCAGGTTCCCATAATACCCGTCTGCTTTAACTGGACTGCCCAACAAGTAATTATAGGTAATCCCCTATTCCCTACCGGAGATTTCAACACTGACGTACAAAAAATATATGCTTTTTATCTGGAAAATTCTGATGTGAGGAAAAGTTGGCTTCAAGGGGAGAATGCTAACTAAAAACATGAAAGCAATTCTACCATTTAGTTCATTGGCTTACTTGCTGTCTGAATTATAAAATTTGTCCAGCCGCTGGCATCGGTTTGAAGCGAAAAAGAAAAACTGTGGTTTGATAAAATTTCTTTTGTCAACGTGAGACCTATTCCCTGTCCGTTGGTTTTGGTACTATAAAAAGGATCAAAAAGTAGGACTGCTACTTCTGGCTTGATAGGTTTCCCATTGTTACTAATCTTCAATTTGTCCTGAGCAAGTGTTATTTTCACTATCCCTTCCTCCTCACACGCCTCCATAGCATTTTTAATAATATTGACAAATATTTGCTCCATCTGAACCTGATCGGCCTCAATGGTTGAAGCATCGTCACAATTATGGAGAACAATTTCAACGTTTTTCTGGGTTGCGGTGCCTTGCATAAATAAAGTAACATACCGAATCAATGAGCTTAGGTCAATATTCCGTTTTATGGGTAAAGGAAGTCGTACCACATCCGCAAAGTTTTTCATGAAAGTAGTTAGGCGATGGTTTCTTTCAGAAGCAATTTGCAGTGCCTCTCGTGTTTCGGAAAATTTCTACTGATCCTAAAAGTGGTTTGTAAAATAGAATCAGTCGCACCCAGCGTATTATTCACTTCATGTGCCATCATCCGGATCACTTTGCCATACGAACGTTTTTCGGCTTGCAAAATTTCTGTCGTCAATTCCTCTATCATCAAAAAGGAACGCCGGAATCCCTGGTTCATAAAATGTGACTTTAATATCCGGTATTGACCAAATGAACAGGATTTTAGAAGTTTCACCTCCCCTTCATTAAAAGCATGTAAATCTCCAAACACCGGACTGAGTACCTTCATAATATTGCTGCCTATTGCCTTGTCATCTGGTATTTTTAATAATTTCCGGGCTTTTTCATTTAATGTCGAGACCTGATCATCGAAATCAAGAATGATAATGGGTTCCAGGCGTAAGCAAAATCCTTTTGTTACTCGCTTTGATAGGACTAGTAAATATTTGTTCATAGGCTGGTATTACCTCTCCAGAACCATTCAGCATATTCTCCACAGTACCGGATTCTACAATTGCAGTTCGTATTCTAGCAGCCTCAATGGAAGCCCCCAAAGCCTTTCTAAAGAAGTAAAACCCAGCAACGAGCACCACCACCACCACGGCAATACTTCCCGCCCGTTTAAGTCTGCGCGTTCTTACATATTCTGGAGCTATCTCCCTATCCATGGTAAATCAAGTTAATTATTGCCAAAATCTTCTCAATAATCTTTCAATACCATGCCAAAATAAAAGTCGCTCTATATCAGAAAACTGACTCAAAAAGGCATAAAAAAAGCCGTGCGATTTCGCACAGCCCGTGTCATTCCGAACAACTATTTAGGTTTTCAGCTTCTTCTTTTTCGCAGCTGGGAAAAGTATATTATTAAGTATCAAACGATAACCCGCCGAATTGGGATGAAGATTTAAATCGGTGGGTTCCTCCCCTACTTGGTGCTGGTAATCTTCTGGATCATGACCACCGTAAAAAGTAAAAAAACCTTTGCCATGTGTACTAAAAATATATCTAGCCTCGTGGGCCGGCTTATTTTCTGCCAATATTACCACTTCCGGTTTTACAAATTGGTTTTTAAAGGCGGTTGTTTGACCTAAAAAGCCCTTTATAACGGTTTTATGGTTTTGCGTAAGCATGCTCGGAATAGGATCCCATTTAGCTGAAAATTGAAATAAACTAAAATAATCGGTTGATTCGGTCATACCGCGCTCATCGGGCTGGTTGTCTATATCCGAAAATTCAATTTCATAAGGGTAGGGAATTGTTTTAAAATCCTTAAATGCAAAAGTATTTTCGTAATTCAATTTGGCATTGGCCGTAGGATCGGCGGGGGTCCCATCGTACATACTTTCAACAATGTCGAGCCCATCGGCGGCCAAAGCAACATCAAAGGTGTCCGTAGCATTACACATAGCAAACATATAGCCACCCCCTGTAACAAACTGTGCTATTTTCTTGGCGACTTCCAATTTCATTTGTGGAACATTGGCAAACTGGTGTTTATCAGCTGCGGCTTCCGCATCCCGTTTTTGTTCCCGGTACCATGGGTAGTCCTTATAACGGAAAAATTTACCATATTGGCCAGTAAAGTCTTCATGATGTAGGTGTAGCCAATCGTATTCTGGCAACTTATTTTCTAAAACCTCATCATCATAAATAATATCATAGGGTATTTCGGCGTAGGTAAGTACCAAGGTAACGGCATCGTCCCACGGTAATTTCGATTTAGGAGAGTAGACTGCTATTTTAGGAACTTTTTGCAATTTTACGGCATCCATATTTACATCAGGAGCTTTAATTTGGGCAAGAATACTTGAGGCATCCCCCTCAGAAATCACTTCGAAGCTTACCCCACGGATGTTTAGTTCAGAAACAAAAGGCTGGGAATAGGCAAACATAAAACTCCCTCCACGATAGTTCAGTAGCCAATCAATTTCCTGTTCGTAAGTTTTGAGCAACCAGTACGAAATCCCGTATGCTTTCAAATGGTTTTTTTGAGCCTCATCCATTGGAATGAGTATTCTATTGGCATAAGAAGGGCCAATTGCTATAAAAAAAATGATAAGCGGAATAAAGAGGCGTTTCATCGGTTTGAATCTTTCAGGTAACATTTGCAGCTTTACAAAATCGTTTTTATAAATGATTTGATGTGCCATAATTAATTATTAAAACGTAATTTGGTCAATAATGGTGCTTAGAGCAAATCTTATCCCGTAAATAATTTATTCGGAAATAGCGATGCTATTCATAATGGCCCTAAAATTCCAAAATAAAGGAATATAACCACCAAATTTAAAACAACGGACTCCATTCTATAAAAAGTAAAGATGAATATCAAAGAAAATGTTGATGAAGGAATAAGATCTATCAAATCCAACTTACTGCGAACCGTCCTCACTGCGCTGATTATCGCCATAGGAATCACCTCGCTGGTAGGTATTCTTACTGCTATCGACGGTATACAGGGTTCAGTAAACAGTAGTTTTGCCGATTTAGGAGCCAATACTTTTACCGTTAAAAACTATGTAAGTAACCGAGGAAGAAACGGTGGCCGACGCGAAAAGTCCTACAACGCAATCACCTACAGGGAGGCTACTCAATTTGCGGAAATATTTAGAGAAGACTATGGCGGAACAGTAGCCCTTTCTGCTGGCATAGGGGGCGCTATACAGGCTAATTATGGATCGGCAAAAACCAATCCCAACAGCCAAGTGGTGGGTGGAGATGCCCAGTACTTAACCATTAATGGCTACAAAATTGATTTCGGTCGAAATATCAATAAAAACGATTTAGAGAATGCCTTAAACGTCACTGTTTTGGGCCAAGAAATCGCCCGGAATCTTTTTGGTGACCTTGATCCTATTAATAAAAAAATCACCTTTATGGGTGCTAAGTACAACGTGATTGGGGTTCTGCAAAAGAAAGGTTCACTTGGTGGCGGAAATAATGCGGATCGTCTTATTTTGATTCCCTTGGACAATGGACGTGGATTGGCCGCAAACCGGGCCTTGACCTATACCATAACAGCCTCGCCACCCAGTGTGGAAGATGGGGAAGCCATAGTAGAAGACGCTCGTGGCTTGATGCGTCGCATACGAAATGATGAACTTGGTAATGACGACTCTTTCAGTATTGAGCGGGCCGATGCTATTGCCAAGGATTTTGAAAACGTTACTGGATATTTACGAATGGGCGGCTTTGGAATAGGCATCATTACCTTACTGGGGGCATCCATTGCGCTTATGAACATCATGCTGGTTTCGGTTACTGAAAGAACCCGGGAAATAGGTATTCGAAAATCCTTGGGAGCCACTCCACAGGTCATTCGGTTTCAGTTTTTGATAGAGGCCATAGTAGTATGTATCATCGGCGGAGTTGGTGGACTGTTTATGGGTATTATCATTGGCAATGTTATTTCTACGACAATCAACAGTGACAGCGCCTTTGTGGTACCTTGGCTTTGGATGGCCATGGGGATTGCTATCTGTATCGTGGTGGGGGTACTTTCCGGTATTTATCCCGCGATCAAGGCCTCAAAACTAGATCCAATAGAAGCCCTGCGTTATGAATAAGGACAATTTCAGCGTAACAGGAGGCTTGTTTGGAAACAGGTTAAAAAAATATTTTTCGATTTGTCACTTATTATCAATTGGTTATATTTTTAGCAAAAAATAATTGACTATTTTTTTTACCAAAACTATTGACAAATACATTTTATTGAATACTTTTGCACTCCCAACAAAGAGGATCAATGCCCAGATGGCGGAATTGGTAGACGCGTTGGTCTCAAACACCAATGAGGTTACACTCGTGCCGGTTCGACTCCGGCTCTGGGTACAAAAACACCTGATAATCATACGATTATCAGGTGTTTTGATTTTATGGGGTGGGTGATAGATATTCCGGTTCAAAGTGAGCCAGTGATTCCGGCCGAAAGTGAGCCAGTGA
>CAXBLH010000154.1:0-11185 GCA_963976315.1 uncultured Dyadobacter sp. | reverse complement strand
CCATTTGCGGCGGCTATCAGAAAAGAAGCAGCGGTGGCAGTGGGGGCAGTAGGCTTAATAACCACAGCCGAACAATCCGAAGCTATTTTGAACAACGGCGAAGCTGATCTCATATTTATGGCCAGAGAAATGCTTAGGAATCCATATTTCCCATTAGAAGCGGCAGAGATTTTAGAAAGCGAAATCGCTTGGCCGCAACAATATGAACGTGCAAAAAAATAAATTAAGGATTAAGGACTTCAATTGCCATATCCAGTAATTCATGAATAGTGGCCAATGGCAAATCGTCACTGGGATTAATATTCAAAATTTTCATCCGTTTGCGATCACCTTGAATCAACAACGGATGATTCATTAGATTACCATCCACAAATCCAATATAAGGATAACCCGATTTTTTATCCAGCCACAAATAGCAAATTCGTTGTTTTTTGAAACAATAAAAGGGCATACTGTAACGAAAAACTTCATTTATATCCTTGTTATATTGTAAGATTGTCTGCCGGAGTGCTAATATCGTATCTCTAGACAATTCTGGCAAATTCAGAAAATGAGTTTCAATCGGATTTAAATTCATGGAATTACTTATAATCAATTGTTTCTTAGAAATGGCAATTCACAATATTACCAAAATCGGCTAACTTTAACGTTATACATCATTTCCAATTTACGGTTTGCTATCCATCTACAATTATGAAAAAAGTTTTAACACTCCTTCTTATTTATCTGAGCTGGGTAGGTAACGAAACCATTGGCCAATCTTTTAACAATTTCCCCGTAAGTACTCAAAAACCTCCATTACATGCCAAACACTGGATGGCAATTACTGGTAAGCCACTTGCTGCTACTGCCGGCGCAATGATTTTCAGTAAAGGTGGAAACGCCATTGATGCCTCGTGCGCTATGCTGGCCTCCACTTGTACCATGTGGGACGTGCTCAGTTGGGGTGGAGAAACGCAGGCTTTAATTTACAATCCAAAAACAAAAAAAGTAATAGCTATCAATGCGATGGGAGTGGCTCCAACGGGTGCCACTGCTCAGTTTTTTAAGAATAAAGGAATGAAATACCCCCCTGAATATGGTCCGCTTGCGGCTACCACTCCAGGAACAGCAGGTGGGCTACTTACTATGCTGGCGGAATATGGAACGATGAGCTTAAAAGAAGTTTTGGCTCCTGCCATGCAGCTAGCGGAGGGCTACCCGATCGAGGCGCAAACCGCCAATTCCATTGAAAGAGGAAAAGACAAAATCAAACAATGGCCTTACTCCAAGGAGGTCTTTTTACCCCATTTGGGAGAAAAAAGAGAAGCTCCAGATGCGGGTGAAATGTTTGTTCAAAAAAACCTATATGCTACGTTACAAAAATTAGTAGATGCAGAACAAGAAGCCTTAAAAAAAGGAAAAACCAGAAAAGAGGCTATTTATGCAGCATATGATCGTTTTTATAAAGGCGATATTGCCAAAGAAATTGCAAGAAGTTGTCAGGAGCAGGGCGGCTTAATTACTGAACAGGACTTGGCCAATTGGAAAGTTAAAATAGAAGAACCTCTTATGACCTCCTACCGAGGAATTGAGGTATACAAGATGCAGTCTTGGACACAAGGACCTGTTATGTTGCAAGCTTTGAATATGCTAGAAAATTTCGATTTAAAAAGCATGGGTTATAATTCCACAAAATACATTCACACGATGTACCAAGTGATGAACCTAGCATTTGCAGATCGAGACTATTATTATGGTGATCCGGCTTTTGCTCCCGAAGAACCGATGAAAGGTTTGCTGTCGAAGGCATATGCCAAGGAGCGCATCAAAAATATCAATTGGCAAATAAATGACCCCAAAGTCCTTCCAGGTGACCCCTACCCTTTTGAAAATAAGAAAAACCCATTTCTAGAGCAGATCAAAAACTGGGGAAATTTCCAAACCATGCTGGAAAGAAACCAGGATGGTCTGGATGAAAAGTTCCTCGAAGAATTAACCGCTGGTACCACTTCCGTGGAAGCCGCCGATGAAGAAGGATGGGTAGTATCCATAACCCCAAGTGGTGGATGGGTACCCGCCTGTATTGCAGGAAATACTGGTGTTGGATTAAGCCAACGTATGCAATCTTTTGTGCTTGACGCTTCCGAAAACCCATTCAATGTGGTGGAGCCAGGTAAACGTCCACGGGTAACACTAACTCCTAGTTTGGCCTTAAAAGAGGGGAAACCATTCCTGTCATTTGCCAAACAAGCTGGTGATGAGCAGGACCAGCTGCTACTTCAATTCTTTTTAAATATCGTAGAATTTGGCATGACCGTACAAGAAGCAACGGAAGCACCAAGCTTTAAAACGCTACAACTATATGCCAGTTTTGGCGAACACGAAAAAGTACCAGGTGGACTAATATTAAACGAAGCCATGCCACCTTGGCAACGAAAAGAGCTGGGTCGCATGGGATATAAACTATCCTATCAACCTCGAACCAGTGGCCCAATTAATGCAATTTATTTCGACTGGATCCATGGAACTATGTGGGGTGGATCCAGTAATCATGGCGAAGACTACGGCATCGGTTGGTAACCTAAGCCTTAGCTAGCAATAGTTTTTTTGGACCTTCTACTTGATTAATAATGGCTACTAATTGACTGGAATCCTCAGCCGAAAGAACGCGCTTCGGGATTACGGTGGCGATTATATCCGTTTCTTTTAATAAGAAAAAATCTTTGGTTTCAATAATTGCATTTAAATTATTCCAACTTTGCTGATTGTTAAACGTTTGGCCTTGTACCCGATATCCAGTTTCATAAATTTTCACATTCACTTCCTCCGAGAAGGGATTCTTTTTTTTGACTAAATTAGGGGTCTGAAACTTAGACGTGATTTCCGGCAAAAATATCAAATAGATAGCTAAAAAGATAGGAAAGGCGAATCCAGCCGTAAAGTTTAAGGTGCCATTCCGTAAACCAGATGTTGTTAAGAATAACATAACGGCAAGTATCACAAAACCGACATTCCGCATTAAATTGGTAATAAATCGCGATTTGAATATGGCTACAAGACTGGTGTAAATTTCCGATTCTGTGAGTTTATAAGAAAGCTTTATCATATTGAGCTGTTTGGTTGGGTAATAATAACCCAGTATTTGTTAAAAGCCTAAACAAAAGCCCAGCGATGTATAAAAAACTTAATTTATACATCGCCGGGCCTAATATTTCAAATAAAATACTATTTACCCCAGTATTTTGTCATTATATTTTTCATTTCTGGTCGGTTCGCATCACTATCACCAGACTTCTCCTTTTGTTTTAATAATTCCTTTTTCATTTCTGCTATGATCGCTTGATATTCCGAATCCTGATAGGCATTATGTAGCTCTTTTGGATCCTTCTCAATATCATAAAACTCCCAACTTGGAGTAGTGGCCGTTTTAGAAACATCCGTCATGTCCAATCCACTGCCATAGAAGAAAATGAGCTTGTAACGATCATTTCTTAACCCAAAATGTGCAGGGCGCTCCACGCCGTGTTGCCAGTACCTGTAATAGATGGATTTCCTCCAGTTGGAAGGAGTATTGCCCATCAAATTTTTTCTAAAACTCTCGCCTTGCATATAAGAAGGCTTTTTGATTCCTGCATAATCAGCGAAAAGCGCAGGAAAATCAATATTCAATACCAAATCATCAATACGTGTACCACCTTTAATCTCCTTGGGATAGCAGATCACGAAGGGCATTCTGGCCGACTCCTCGTACATCATTCGTTTGTCAAAGAAACCATGTTCTCCCAAGAAGTAACCTTGGTCGGCTGTATAGATCACAACGGTATTTTCTGCCAAGCCAGACTCTTCCAGATAATCCAAAATTCTCCCAATATTCTCGTCAATGGCTGCTCCACAGCGTAAAAAATCCTTGACAAATTTCTGGTAAATCTTTCTACGAGCCTGGGTACTATCTAGCCCTTCTATTGAAAATGGCATACCTGGATAAGTGGTCCAAAACTTATCTGGATTTTTTTGATACGCCTCCCAACGTGATTCAAGAACCTCCAGTTTCTGACCTACAAATGTCCGACCCGTCGTTTCAGGGCCAAAATCAAAAAGGGATTCAGGCTCAGGAAGGGTGATATCTTCATACATATCCTTCAAACGGTCGGGGTATTCAAAAGGCTCATGCGTTGCTTTAAAGTGTGTCATCAACATAAACGGCTGATCCTTCTTACGCTCCTTAAGCCATTTGATAGAATAATCCGCTACCACATCCGAGTTATATCCTGGGTAGGACTTACCCGCTAGAATGCCATCATCCTGCCAATCGTCTTCTGTCTTAAAAACGGGATCGAAATAAACACCTTGTCCAGGCATCACCATAAAATGATCGAATCCAGATGGTTTTTTCTTCAAATGCCACTTTCCAATTAAAGCAGTTTGATACCCAACATTTTGTAATTCTTTAGCAATGTTTTTCTGATCGGGCTGAAGCGCATCTGCTAAAGTAAAAACACCATTGTTATGGCTGTACTGCCCCGTCATGATAGTCGCTCGGGATGGTACGCATATAGAATTGGTACAAAAAGCATTATTCAAAACAGCACCATTCGCGGCAAGCCGTTTGATATTCTCATTCTTGATTATTTTCTCCAAAGGCCCACCATAAATCCCCCATGCCTGGGAGGTATGATCATCAGACATGATGAATAGTATATTCGGCTTATTTTTAGACTTAGATTTTTGTCCAAACAATGGTTGAAGGCAAATCAAAGAAACCAATATTAGTAGTTTTCCTTTAAGCATTTTTTGATTTTATTTATTTTAAAGCTTAAAAGTAATATTTTTCATCAAGTAGAGCCCAATTAAAAAAATATTTTATTAGAGCCTATTTAAATTTTAATGATAGAATTGTTTATAGCTTATTTTTTGTGCTAACCGCCCTGCAAAATTTAGCACAGGTTGAGCAAAAAATAGCAGAAACAAACTATGGGTTAATTTTTAAACAGGCTTTTAGATCAAACTACTATTATTTACAGGCAATGAGCTGTGCGTAGAATACAAAAAATTGAAGTGGATATGCCCTCTATCTTCCGCTTGGTTCAACAGCAGAAAAATGAATGGTACTGCTCTTCCCAATAATATTTAGTACAGGTTATACCAATGAGTTATTCCATGGAGTAGGGTAAATAAATTTCGAATCTTGCCCCCTTACCTAATTCAGAAAAAGCTACAATTTTCCCTGCATGGTTGTCTACTATTTTTTTACAAATAGCCAACCCAATCCCAGTGCCTTCGTAAGTATCACGGTTATGCAGTCGTTGAAAAACCTGAAAAATTCGATCACGGTATTCTGCTTCAAAGCCTATTCCATTATCCTCCACAGCAAAACAGTAATAAGACTTATTAATCGGCAGGGTTAGATTTGTTTTGGTTTCCAAAGAAACATTTGTAACAGCAATTTCAACAATAGGCTGGACTCCTTTTTCAGTAAATTTCATGCTATTTACGAGCAAATTCATGAATAATTGTTCCATTTGATAGGGTATTACCAACAGCTCTGGTAATTTCTCCACCAAAATAGTAGTACCACTGTGTTCTATTTCTTCCTTTAGCTGATCCAGTAGCCGGTTCATAAGGACATTCATATCCACCAGTTCAAAATGACGCTCGGCGGAATTGGCACCTGAAAAAGCAATTAAGTCTGAAATAAGCTGTTGCATTCTGGTAGAAGAAGCACGCATTCTTGAAAAGTAATCTTTTCCTTTCTCAGAAAGTCTATCAAATTCAGTTTCTAAAATTCTACTTGCAAAAGTCTGAATTTTACGAAGCGGTTCCTGTAAGTCATGACTGGCCACGTAAGCAAACTGCGCCAACTCCATATTCGTACGGGTGAGTTCGTCATTCATTGAAGTAAGCTCCTCGGTACGCTGTAAAACTTTCGACTCCAACTCATCAATAAATATTTTACGGTCGTGAATATCCGTACTAGTTCCAATCCAAGTATTAATGTTGCCTGTAATATCTCTTTGGGCTATCGCCCTACTTAATTGCCAGCGAAAAATACCGTCATATCTTCTAAAACGATGCTCCATTTGGAAATCCTTTCCGGTTCTTATTGCTGCTTTCCATTTTCTAATGTTTTCTTCCCGATCGTCTGGATGAACAATTTTCAACCAATCTTCTCCAGTAATATCCTGCTCATTTAAGCCACTATATTGGTACACTGCCTGATTAAAATAGAACAAGTTTCCCTTTTCATCCGCAGTCCATACAAACTGCGGCATCGCATTAGCTAATGTTCTAAACTTGGCCTCACTGGTAATAATGGCGAGTTCGGTCTCTTTGGCATCCGTAACATCCATCATAGTTCCCAGCATACGAAACGGTTTATTTTGTTCGTCAAATAGCACCTTCCCATGCGTACGAATCCAGCGAATATTATTATCCGGCTGAATAATACGTGCTTCATAGTAATACACTCCTGACTCCATAGCCTTATTAAAGCTTGCCATTACAATGGTTTCAAGGTCGTCTGGGTGTGCATGATCTCTAAGCTTCGAGTGTGATAATATTTCATGCTTCGGATATCCAAATATGGTAGGCAGCCTATTCGAATAGAGTATTTCAAAGGTCCTTAAGTTCAGATCCCAAGTGGCTAATTTGGTACCTTCTGTTGCCAAACTAAGGCGTTCTGCTGCGTCGGAGATCTCGTTTCTATAAAGAACCTTTTCCGTCACATCACTTACGGATACCATAATTCCGGATACGGTACCGTCGTTTTCGAATAGCGGCGCATACTGGTAATCGAGGTAAAATGTTCTTAAACCATCCTGAGCAGCAATCAGTGCGATGGCCTCATTCTCCCGATGGATTTTTCCACTTTCAAAGACTTGCTTTAATATCTTAGGAAAAATTTGATCATTAAGTTCTGGAAATACCTCCAAAAGTTTGTGACCTTGTACCTCTGCCATTTTCCTCCTCCAGAGTTTAGTAACCATGGCTTCATTAGCCATCGTTATAATAAACTCGGGCCCCATAAATACCGCTTTTGCAAATTGCGACTGCATGACCAAGTTCCTCAACTGCAACTCACTCCTTTCAAGATCCAATTTAGCGGTCACTTGCTCCGTCACTTCTGTTACCACCAATATCAATCCTGAGGGCCGCTGAGCATTTTCTTCCAAAAGTGGCTTACAGATGTAGTTAAAGTAACAAATCTCATGCGCACCATACCGAAACAGTTCTAACTTTACTTCATTGTCTTGGTATGCCTGCCCAGAGCTTAGAACTGATCCGAGCATTTCTGCCATTTCAGTTCTATAAACTGGAAACGAATCTAAAATGGAAGCATCTATAAACTCAGCCTCTTGCTTATCAAACATTTCTAAGTAGAAAGAATTGGCTAAATCGACAATCATTTCTTCGCCTCGTAAAATAACAATACCTACTGGAGCTTGTTCTATGAGGTATTTAAAAGTCAGGTTCATGCCCGTTTCTTTTCCAGAAAACATATTTTAAGCTATTACAACAATATTAAAATAGAATTTTAAGCAGCATCTTCGCGAACCTGAAGACCTAGAAAGGAATTCTAGAACAAATAAAATATCAAACAGTATTTGGTTTCCAAATATGGGTATCCCAATTAGTGGTTAAAATTTGTTCAATCGACTGTTTTAAAATCGGAAAAGATCCTGGCTTTTTAATAAAAAAGTTAGCACCACATTGATATACTTTTTGAAGCATATCATCGGTACAGGATGTAGAAAAAATAACTATTGGAATATGCTTCCAGCCTGAATTTTCACGGATTTCCGCCAAACATTCGAATCCATTTTTTTTGGGCATGTTGAGATCCAAAAAAATTACATCCGGAATAGGGTCCTCTATAGATTCAAGCAAATGAATTAATTCAATGCCATTTTTTGCAATAATCAACTTTGATTTAGCGCAAATCTCCGACAATGCATCTTCAAATAAAACGCAATCATCAATATCATCATCAGCCAAGAAAATAGTAGTGGTCGGACTCATATAAACAAAGTTATACGATTTTGATATAAATTAATCGATGAAATTTAAAAAAAATCAAAATTATACTACAAACTGCAAATATTATGTAGATCTAGTTAAATTGCAAATTTTTTTTTCAAATTATTGTTTCATCAACCATACTTCCGATACCATGGTTCCCCAGCCTCCCGAGTTACGCCATTGCTCCCTACTGATGCGATCGCCATTCGCTACATCTTCCGCTTTTTTAAAACGAATCACCAGTTCTCCAGTACGTGTAGCTTCCACGGGTATATTAAATGTAGCAAAGTCATTCATTTGTAAGGGTAAGGGAACATTCTCTGCAAGCAATATATCATTGACAAAAATCGATTCTGATTTTTGATTCATTCGATCTGCATATCTTTCTTGGTACCATGGTCGTACCAAAGTTACCCTGACCTTGTATTTGGCGGTTTTGTCAAGATCGCTGTATCGAAGTGTCACTCCCTGTTCCTCCTCTTGGGTAAAGTGCATGGACCGCTGACTGGGTCGGTTTCCTTCCGACAGCATTTCCGAGACATATGGCTGCCCATGATCGTAGGGATAGCCAAATACTACATGGGGAGCATGGTTGGCAGTCCCTAAATTATCATAAAATCCCCCCTCACCCGCATTTTCATAATCCGTAATCATTTCCAACAATTCCTTTCTTACGGTAGGATTTGCCAACTGCGCGCGTTCTAACTGTCGTGCTAGCCAACCCAAGCCCACAAAATCGTGCTGCAAGTTAAAATAGCCGTCATTACGTTGTCCAAAAGCGACATTACTTTTTTCCCCTACTATTTTGGCCTCCTCTTTTAACAATTGCATTTCACTGCTTTCTTGGTTCTCCTGTATCCAGGAAAGCATTTGCTCGATGTCTGGGTTTTTAATTTTTGAAGTACCCTTTTGTTTAAGGTGGTTCTCGATACGGCTTTGTATTGCAGCTTGGGCCTGTACATTCCTTTTGGTATATAAATCCAGTATTCCTTTCTGCAAATACATTTGCCACAACCACAAGTTTTGACTCAAATTTTCAGAAAGTTTCGTACCGGCACGCTTTACCAATGCATAATAATTTTCAATCCCTTCCTTAGTTATAATTGGGTTCCCTTTTTGTTCTTCCAAATTGGCTTCCAACTGAAAAATTGCCGCTTCCATATCCGTGGCAGCTTCTATGCCGAACCATGTAACGCAGTACTGATGCACTACCTCCTCAACGGATTGGCGGGGAGACCAAAGTAACCGTTGCCACATCCATTGGTTAAAATGATCGTGATGGCCACTGGAATGTGTGACGTCCCCTACCCCATAGCGCATTAAATCGTTAAAAACACGGTGATAATAGCGCGGCCAGGCATAAAACGTTAAACGGTTGTAAACCATGGTTAAAGCTTGGTCGGGCCTTCTTTCATAAATATCATGACTCCAGTGGGGCGGCAGATCACCATTCTTATCTGCACGAGGATACATTTGGATATAGGCATGCTGTGCATATTTCCAATGGGTTATTTCATTAAAATACAGCAGTTTATGGCGTGCAGGAATTTGCTTAATTATTTCTAAAGGATATAAGCCATAGGGTCCGAAACCAGGATACTTGAACAGGTCCATCCGGTGGTTCTGCCGGTGCCCCGGCTGCCAAGAGGTCGCATCAGAGCCTGGGCCATAGCCCCAAGCCCACAACCAATCCCTTGGCTTTTCTTGCAAATAAGCAAAAATAGACTGGTCGTCTTCGTTGGTGAATTTTTGATTGGTAAAATAAATTCGAGACTTTGGATGGTACTTATGAACCACTTTGGCCAAATCTTCACTAAGGGTTATAAACTTAATACCATAAGGCTTACACAAATCGCACTCGCACCCACCTCCATCACCTCCTTTGAACTGTATCAAATCATAAGTGGGGCTGTCACGAAAATATTTCTCTGCCTTTTCTATCATGTATTTCCGTGCTGCCTGAACGGATAAACACACATAACCATTTCGCCCTATTGATTCACTAGCAGCCCATTCGGGGTTCGTAATTTCTGGTGCCGCATTGGGATTAAATTCACCGAGTGTCATCAAACCATAAGATTTAATAAAGTCGAACATCGGCCCCGGTTCGGTATCAAATATATTGGCACCTGCTAAGGCATAATCCAGTATTACACGCTGTGTCTCCTCTTCAGTCCAAGGTCTTACTTTGGCTATTTTTTTGGCGACACCACTCTGCCCATATTGAGTACCTCGAATTTCGAATGCAGGAGCCGTTCTTATCTCTAGCGCCTCTGGTAACTCAATGTGCTTTTCCTTTAAAGTAATCTGCCTTAATATTTCGCCTACGGCATATAATGCCCCTCTATCATCCATGGCGGCTGCTAAAAGTTCATTCTGCTGGTTATTTTGGAGGTATTGGAGAAGGAAACCCTCCTGACCTGGATTTAATGCTGTTAATGGCGAAATCCGATGTTCCTGCATGAGGCTTGCCAAAACGCTATTAGGATGCGCAATCCCCAAATAAATCGTGAGGTTGGCCGCTTTACCTTGAGAAGAAGTATACTTTTCAAAAACGTGAATACTTACTTTACTACCTTCCTGAATTCTAGACTTCAACAGCGCGGCTACCTTACTTTCAACCGCAGTAGCTTGGTCACTAATTACAATAGTTACAGCTTGAAACTCCTTGCCTACCGCATTCTGAAAACCAAGCAAAACTGAAAGAAGGAAAAATATACATTTAGTATAGGAAGTAAAAACAGGATGCATAACGGTCGTACTAATTTATATTTACGTTATACTCAGTACGACGGTTATGCCCAATGGACTATCTTAAAGTCCTTGCAAATCCACCAATTAAAACTCTCCTTCGATTGAACTTTTGGTTTTTTTCTTGGCTTGATGTAAACGGTAATTCATAGTAAGGTTCACTTGACGAAGACGACCTTGCGAAATTCCGCTGGTATAGAAGTTACTACCCTCCGTAATGCTTCTAAACTTACGAGAATTAAACACGTCCACCACGCTCAATGTAAGGGTTCCATTGCCTTTTAAAATATCTCGTGTAGCTGCCAAATCAAGAGTTGCAATTTGTTTACGTCGCCCTTGAGGTGTTTTTTGTGGTGCTTCATAATTGGCTCTTAGCTGCAAATCGGTGCTTTGCCAAACGGTGAATCGGGAAAGTGTGCGAACAAACCAGCTGTAA
>CAXBLH010000153.1:0-11192 GCA_963976315.1 uncultured Dyadobacter sp. | reverse complement strand
CCGCCATCATGATGCAAAGTGCGTTTAAATTTGTCTATCCAGATCAAAAACTGAGTTTTAAATACACCACCGTAAATGGTATAAATGCTTTCTAACAATGATAAATATACACGTAGAGATTGATAACCAAGAAAGGGTTCCATTAGAAATTCCAGTGGACATGGGCCTTAGTTTAATGGAGGTTTTAAAAGCCTATGAATACGATATATTGGCAACTTGTGGCGGAATGGCGCTGTGTGCTACCTGCCATATTGAAGTACTTCAGGGAGCTGAATTGTTGCCAGATAGTAATGACGCTGAATTAGATATTTTGGATACAATGCCAGACGCTAATGAAAAAAGCAGACTTGCATGCCAACTAAGACCAAGTGTCGAAATGAATGGATTAGTAATCCGGTTGAAATCATTGGGAGAAAATTAAATGAGTTTGGAATTTAAGACTAGTTGAATTACAAACCTGATTTTCCTTCAATTTCTCACGATTGGTTTTGTAGGTAGACTTTTATAGTCAAAAAGCTAAAACCTGAAAAAAGCTGGAACGTCGTTTACTGGAAGACTGTGACAGCCGAAAGTAAACCGCCGAATCCAATACTCACAAAGTCGTCATTAGGTCAATTAAGGATTTCGTTTTTTAAATAATTCTCCCACTTTTTCAGCAATAATGTCGGACCAAATGGAATACATTTTTCCAGAGAAATGCAAATTATCCTTGGCTATTAAACTGCTATCACCTTTTGCTGTTCTTGACGAGGCAGTAATATCTATAAACTGAACTTTAGCTTTTTGACATTCCTCCATTTGAACCTGATTAAACGCATCTATCTCCCCTGCAATTTGTAAGCTATTATTACTACCGGCTGGAGTTACGCCCCAGTCTGGTATTGATAATACAATTACATGAGCTGGATTATTGCCTACCAATGAAATACTTTTTTCAATAAGGGTGCTGAGCTCTTTTCTAAATTGATCAATAGATTGGTGTTGATATTGATTGTTTACACCTATCATTAAGGAAACAATGTCAAAATTAGCTAGCGCACTATTGTTCTTAATTGCCCGAAGCAGATCTCCGGTTGTCCAGCCAGTAGTAGCCAAGATAGTTGGTTCAGCTATATCTTTTCCTTTTGAGTTTAGTTTTTCTGCTAGCTGTACCGGCCAACGTTCCGCAGGGAGAACACTCTGGCCAATCGTATAAGAATCACCCAAAGCAAGGTATTTTACCTTTCCTTCGGTATCCTCATTTTGTTCTAAATAGTTATTATTACTAAAAACAGTATTCTTTTCACAGCTTAATGTTCCTAATACGGTCAGGAAACCCAATAGTATATTTTTCATTGCTAGTCTTAGGTTGATTATGCTTATATACTTGATTTTTGAGCATTTAGATCAATACCGGTAATTTTTTGAACTGGGTAGGGGCACCGAATTTTGATAGGAATGCTTTCTATATATTAGGGAATAGCTTCTAATTCTATACTTTTGTGCTGTACTTTTAGTGTATTTTGGTACATCAAACTAGAAATTGAAACGAAAATAATGTTATGACATATTGTGTAGGAATAAAAGTAAAAGAGGGTTTAGTGGCACTTGCGGATACTAGAATTACAGCAGGTACAAACACGAGCACCAAAAAGAAGGTATACGTTGCGAAAAAGGCAGGTTATTCACTTTTTATTATGACCAGCGGGTTGCGTTCTGTACGAGACAAGGCGGTTCATTACTTTGAAGAGTTAATTGAAGAAGGTATTGTTTATAATAAAATGTATAAGGCAGTAAATGCCTTTGGGGAGCAGATAAAAAAGGTCGCTGAGGAAGATAAAGCGTCTCTTGAGAAATCTGGATTACGTTTTAATTTAAATGCAATTGTAGGTGGACAATTAGAAAATGACAGCGAACATAAGTTATTTCTATTGTACTCCGAAGGGAATTGGGTGGAATTAGATGAAGGAAGCCCCTATGTAATTATTGGAAATTCAGGACAGGGCAAGGCCATCCTGAATAGGGTACTCAACGAAGAGTCGAATATGAAACAAGCTCTTAAGGCTGGGTTTTTATCTTTTGATTCTACTCGTGTAAGTAACAATGATGTTGATTTTCCAATTGATGTTATATTGTATAAACGAGATAGTTTTAAAATGGCCGAACATCGATATGAACAAAATGATATGGCTGCTGTTTCGGAACTATGGGCGGATAAATTAAAGAGTGCTTTGGATAGCATTCCAGAAGATTGGATGGAAGAGTCTTTTTCTAAGGTTATAAACTAATAAGTTGCTTTTTTAAAAATACAATGATTGCGATACCACTCTTCCTGAAATGGTATCGCAATCTTTTTTTAATTAGGGATTACATTTTTGCCTTGACGTTTTGCAATAGACAGTAGCAAAGCAGGGAGTAAAATTAAATTGGTACACATCGCAACTAGAAGCGTAATCGAAACCATTACTCCCATAGCGGCTGTACCTCCGAAACTTGATGCCGAGAATATTGAGAACCCACAAAAAAGTATAATGGCCGTATAAATCATACTTAAACCGGTGCCGAAAATGGACTGAGTTACTGCTTGTGAAGGATTTAATCCATTTTGATACAATTCTTGACGATAGCGTGTCAAAAAGTAAACGGTACCGTCCGAGGCAATTCCAAAGGTTATACTAAAAATTAGAATGGTTGTGGGTTTGAAATAGATTCCAAAGTAACCCATAATTCCTGCCGTAAGGGCTAATGGGATTAAACAAGGTAATTTCGACAATAAGATAATGGGGATTGACCGGAATAATACCATGCCCACGATGGCTATCATGATAATGGCAATTAGTAGACTTTCATATAAATTACTAAGAAGGTAGTCATTGCTTTTAAGAAAAACCAAGCTATGTCCTGTAAGTCCTACTTCATAATCTGCTTTACTAAATATGGAGTCAACCATGGGTTGAATTTTGTTTAGGAGCACTTTGATGCTGTCTGATCCTACGTCCGCCATTTGGAAACTTACCCGGGTAACACTTTTGTCCTCACTCAGAAAGGAGTTAACTTGTTGAGAAGCTCCTTTTTGGTTTTCTAGATAAGGTTTTAGTTTGGAAAGTTGCATCGCACCAGGAAGAGCAAAGTACTTTTTGTCTCCGCCACGATAGGCTTGATAGAGGAATTTGGTGGCCTCTACCACAGAAATCGGTTTGGAAAATTCAGGGTATTTCGCAATCTCATTCTGCAATGCTTTTATTTTATATAGCGTACGAGCCTGATTTCCAAAAACGCCATTTTTCTCTTTGGTATTAATCATGACTTCAAAAGGCAGTACCCCATTGAAATTCTTTTCAAAAAAACGCAGATCGGTATAAACCACATCTTTCTTTGGGAGGTCGTCTACCACATAGCCTATAGCTTTTATTTTGGTCATTCCGTAAGCTGAAATGAGGACTAAAATGACCATTGCAATATAAATATCTCTGCGACGATTATGTACCAAATAATCAACCTTTTTCAGAAAGCCACTTGCCCATTTGCCATCCAGGTGTTTGAGATGTCGTGGTTTGGGTGTGCTCATATAATGAAGCGTAATCGGCAATAATAGTAAGCATAATACGTAAGTGATCATCACACTGATAGCAGCTACCACTCCAAATTCAACCAATAGGATACTGTTGGTGAAATAGAAAACACCAAAACCGATGGCGGTGGTAAAATTGGCCAAAAAGGTTGACAGGCCAATTTGACGTATCATTTCTCGAATGGAATCATCTTTAGACTTTCCAGTTGTCAGTTCAAGCTGGTACTTATTGATCAAGAACACACAGTTCGGAACTCCTATAACAATGAGTAAAGGTGGTATCAAACCAGTGAGTGCCGTAATTTTATATCCAAAAATATGTAATAACCCTACGGAAAATATAACCCCCATCAAAACCACAACGATCGAAAGAACCGTGAGTCTGAAAGACCTAAAAAAGGCCCATAGAATAAATAGGGTGACAAAAATTGCTAACCCCATGAAGAGCTCCATTTCGCTGGAAATTTTCTTCATATTTACCGTACGGATATAGGGCATTCCCGAATAGTGCAAATCGGTTTGGTATTTGATTGCAAACTCTTCTGCTATTTTTTCAATATCGTCAACAATCGTTAACCTCCGTTTTGAATTAAGGTCTTTGTCATTAAAAGTGACGACCAAAACCGTAGCATTGGTCTTTTTATTAATTACCAAACCGTCATAAAAAGGAAGATTTTCGATTTCCTTTTTGAGGCTATCTACTTCATTTTGTGATTCGGGAAGTTTACTGATCACTGGCCTAAAATCGAATTGAGACAAGCTATCATTCAAAACCACTTTTTGTAAATTCGCTAAGGAAAGCACATTTTTAATACCGGGAGTAGCTTTGATTTTTTCGCTGAGTAAGTACCAATCACGGAATTTATTCAACTGAAATAACTCCGGATCTTGCCAGCCTATTACCATTACGCTTCCATCTTCCCCGAAAAGGTCCCGAAATTCTTGGTATTCTTTTTCTACCGGATCAGTGGAAGGCAGAATTCTTGCGAAATTATAAGAAAGTTCTATTTTACTTGCTTCAAAGGCCATAAAGGCGGTTGATGCTATCACGACTGCAACCAACAACACTCTAAAGCGAATGATGAAAGTGGCTAATTTATTCCACATAAGTTTTGTTTAATATTTCAAGCGAGTACAAATATAGTCAGCTAAAAAGAATTTGGCCTTGATTGCTGTAAAAACCTTAGAGCCCCAGTTTTTGTTTTAGGTGATGATAATCAATACCAAAATAGGCCATTGAGCTTTCAATACTTGCTAAAATGGCTTCTTTATCCTGATTTTTCTTTTTTTGTTTCTGTGCGGTAATCATCACATTTTTAGGAGTATGCGCATCAGAAACGAACTGGAATATTTTTGTTTTGTAACCAAAATATTCCAAAATCATGGCGCGAATTCCGTCTGTCACCATCTCTGCCTGCCTTTCTAAAAAAATACCATGACGGGTCAAAAAATCTATTTCATTATTTTGTTTACTCCGTTCCATGCTTTTTCGTACTTGCTTATGGCAACAGGGAGCCACCACGATCAATTCGGCACCTGCTTCAATTCCTTTGGCAATCGCATCGTCCGTAGCTGTATCACAGGCATGTAATGCAATTAACATATCGATATTTGAAATAGGATAGTTTTCAATGGTGCCTTCAACGAATTGTAGGTTTTGAAATTCGGTCTTTTGAGCAATGTTATTACAGAGGTCAACCATATCTTTTCTAAACTCTACTCCTGTAACATGAGCCGATTTTTTCAGGACGTTGGTAAGATAATCATATAAAGCAAAGGTAAGATAGCCTTTGCCAGAACCCATATCGGCCACATTTATCGTTTTATCTTCCGTTAGGTTTTCAAGGAGGGTACTGAGAATCTCAATGTAATGATTGATTTGACGGTACTTGTCTTGTGACTTTTTGAATATATTTCCTTCCCTATCTGCAATGCCTAAATCTACTAAGTAGGTGGCGTTGCTCGGTTTAATTAATCGTCTTTTTTGGTGATCATGCTGCTCGTCAGGAATGGAAGTCTTAGAGGGCGCACTAAATCGGATTCTAGTTTTGTTATTCGGAAGTCTCTCAAACTGAATATCTTGATCAGTGTTAAATAAGTTTCCAATATTAAAACCTGTGTTTAACAAATTTTTGACTTCGTTGATACCCTCAAACAAATCTAAATTTTTGGTAATGTCTTTGGTTTTATACTTTAAGATAAAGTTTAACTTTTCTTCCTCTTTGATTCTTATTTTCTTTATAACAATGTTTTTCAACTCTTTATCCTGGCCTTTGTAATTACCCAAAGTAGCTGTTATGAATTGATGAGATAGTATTCGCTCTTTTAATATTGAAACAAAGTCCTCAACCGTATTTTTATGGTTCATATTTTTTTGATATCAAATAACTTGACGCCCTTTTGAGTTTATAATTTTACGTTTGCTGGGATACATATATTAATTTTGGTACCCTTCCCTTTTAAAATCGCTAATTCTCCGGATAGGCTTTCGATCCTGCTTTTTACATTTTTCAAACCAATGCCATTCTTGTCAGAAAGGGTGAGGCCTTTACCGTTATCACTTACTATCACCTCTAATTTTTTAGTAGTTTTAATTATACTAATACCGGCCTCTGAGGCTTTTGAATGTTTGAGAATATTGTTTGTCAGTTCTAATAGTATACTATAAAGCTCAAACTCAACCTTGCCGTCCAGTCGCTCTTCCAACCCCTCAACGGTCAAACTGAACTTGATGGTGTTATTGAAGTTTAATTTTTCAATTAAATTGGAAATTGTCTCTACTAATCCATATTTCTCCAATTCATCTGGCATTAAATTATGAGAAAGGCTTCTTAACTCCCGATAGGCTTTACTAACCATATTCTGCACATCCTCATATATTAAACGTTCATCCGTAGGTAATATTTTTTTATCGATCCCATATAAGTACCAATTCAGGGAGGCCAAAGTACCACCAAGATTATCGTGTAATTCTGCTGCTACTCTTTTCCTTTCGATTGTTTGTCCTCTAAAAAGTGCCGTTTTTATTTCAGTATTCATTTTCCTTAGTTTATAATTCGCATGCCATAAAAACAGCGAGAAAAACAAAATGATGAATAAAATTCCAACCAGAAATATTTGAATAGAACGTTGCTTTTTAATAATATTTTCTTGGATTTCAGAATCCATTCGTTTATTGTCAAAGATTAATTGAGACATTGTAAACTGTCTTTCAATTCGTTCTTCATGCATCAACCTACGGTTGAAATTAATCTGTTCGAGATATTTAACGGTTTCCTGTAAATTATTCTTCTTTTTATAGGAATTCGCTAAGCAAGTAAGCGCCCAATTGATGTGCTGAGGAGAATGGTATTTATTTGCTAGGTCCAAAGCTATTTTACTTTCCTCAATGGATCTATCAAATTCTTGGGTTTTCAAATGAACGTTGCTGAGGTCGTTCCATACATTCAGCATACCATAGCGATTTCCAATAGATTCGTAGAGTTTCAAGGCTTGCAAGAACAGCTCTTCGGCCTTATAATATATGCCTCCTCTAACGTATAGGTATCCTTTTGCATTTATAACCGAACCCATTCTAAAGGTGTTACCCAGTTTCTCATTAAGCTTAAATGCTTGCTCATAATATTCAATTGCTTTGTCGGGTTCATTTTTTTCTCTATAGAAATTTCCTATACTTTCCAGACATACGGCCCGTGCACTATCGTTTTTTAATTCAACGAACGTTTTCATGGCACTATCGAAATATTTTTCGGCTTTATCCCATTCTTTATATTCCGAATAACTTTCTCCCAAATATTGCTCAGCCGAGGCGCGATAAAGGGGTAATTTAATCTTAATTGCTAAATTATAGCTCTCGTTCGAGATTTCGCGAAGGATGTCAAAGCCTCCATCAATCAAATAAAATGTACTTAATAAATTATAGGTAATCAATTTTCCCTTTTCCCAATTACTGGTTTGTGCTAATGAAAGGGCTTTTTTGGCAAAATTTATAGAGAGAACGGCATCATGGTAAAGGAATTTTCTTGCCAGTCGGTTATATTCCGTAATGAGAATCGTATCCTTTGCAAAACTTCCAGTAGAACTGGCTGGCGCTAGGTCGTTGTCGAACCTTACAGCATCGTTGAGGGATTGTGAAAGAGCAGGAAGAGAAGCAAAGTTTAGAAATAGGTAAAATAATAGTCCTAAACACGACAATGTATTATTCTTCAACATTCTGGAATATATTACTGACTAAATCCTTTTGAGTTAATAAGATAGAATTAATTAAATTTTTTCAGAACGATTAGCTACGATTAAAATCCCAATTTAAATCTTAAATATGGAAATTACGATAAAAAATCATAAAATGATTCAATTGGTAAGAGCTACATTGGCTGGTTCCAATAGGGCTTTGTTTCATATATTGCCGTTTTACTTTTAATTAAAGCCAATAGGCATTATCACATGCTGTTTAGTCAGGCAAACCGCCTTAGGCTGTCAAATTCTTCCTTAAAGGATTTGACAGCCCATTGCGAATTTCGGTTTTTATGATTAGATAAGTGAACCATTTTACGACTGGTTTTTTTGCGTGCTTTTTATAAATTAACAGAATTCGTTATCGGCTCGAAAAACGTGATTATCTATAATTTGACTGCTGAAAGTAATACGAAAAAAGCCGTGATAAAGTCAGGTCAACCTTCAAAAACCAGTCGTGGTATGGTCCAGTAAAAAACACCTTACGTTGACCGTTTCTTGAACCCCTTCAAAAAGGGTATATGGCTGGATCTAATCATCCAATCAAAACTATATTATATTTAAAGTTTGTTCCTTTATTTTTTCAAGTTCGTCTTTCATTCTCACTACCAAATGCTGCACTACGGAATCATTGGCTTTTGAGCCCATGGTATTAACTTCTCTGCCTATTTCTTGAGAAATGAAATTTAGTTTTTTTCCGTTGCTTTCAGGGAGCTGTAATGTTTCATTAAAATAATTCAAATGATTTTGTAAACGAATTTTTTCTTCGGAAATATCAAATTTTTCCATGTAATAGATTAGTTCTTGTTCAAATCTATTTTGGTCAAAACTCTCATCGGTTACTAACTCTTTGATTTGTTTCCTTATTCTTTCTCTTACTGCTGGAATTCGTTTGGTATCTTCTTCATTTACCTCAACTAGTAGTTTTTCAATGGTCTGAATGTAGTCATGGAGTTTCGAGCCAGTCATTTGACCTTCCTGCTCTCTAAAAATATTACATTTGTCGAGCGCCTCTAAAATGGCTTTTTTGATCTCAACCCAATTGTCTTCTTTATTTTCATCGGTCGAAACTTCATTATTGTAGGCGTTTGGTAATTGCAATGCAAGTTTCAAAATGGAGGTTCTGTCGGGTTCAAAACCTAATTCCTTCGCAGTGGCGGCTAAATCATCAAAATAAACCTTGGCGAGCGCGCGATTGACTGTGGAGGAAGCAATTGTTTTTCCAACTGGTTGTACTGTTAAGGTAAGTTCCGCTTTGCCTCTTTCCAGTTTTTGAGTGACTAGATTTCTAATTTCAATTTCACGTTCAGAATAGTTTCGTGGAATCCGGCAATAGATATCCATAAATTTAGAGTTCAGTGTTTTAATTTCCACAGATACATTCACGGTATCGGTTTCAATCGTGGATACACCATATCCGGTCATAGATTTTAGCATCAGAATATATTTAGTATTTTTTGATTTTAGTTATTGTTAAATCTTTGTTTGTTCCCGGATTTAGCAGGATGTTGACTTTCAGACTGTTGTGGCTTGGACACTAAGGCACTTTCTGATATAGCCTGGTCTATCTCCCGGAATTTGGCAATATCACAGGCAAGATAAATCGCTTTCAAAAGAGAGCCTGGATCTGCTTCATTTTTACCTGCTATATTATACGCTGTTCCATGATCAGGAGATGTTCGAACTACTGGCAGCCCTGCGGTAAAGTTGACCCCTTCATTAAAGGCTATGGCTTTAAATGGAATTAAGCCTTGGTCATGATACATCGCTAAAACTGCATCATAGTTTTTGTAGGACCGTGCTGCAAAGAAACCATCGGCGGGATAGGGTCCAAAGACCAAGTCTCCTTTTTCGAGAAAGTTGGTTAAAACCGGTTTGATAACGTCTATTTCTTCCGTTCCTAAAAGTCCATTTTCACCAGCATGTGGATTTAACCCTAGGATGGCTAATCTTGGCTTTTTAATACCAAAATCAGATTTTAGGGAATGGATCATCTGTTCTATTTTATTACTTAGCTTATCTGGGGTAATTTGAGAACGCACTCTCCCAAGTGGTATATGGCCTGTTAAAACCCCTACACGAAGTTCGTCTGAAACCATAAACATTAAAGCATCCTTCACCTTAAAAGCTTCTGCTAAAAATTCAGTATGTCCAGGGAATTTAAAGTTGGAGTTCTGAATGTTATCCTTATTTATAGGCCCGGTTACTAATGCGTGAATTTTTCCGGCATTTAAATCATCGACAGCACGTTTTAAACAAGAAAATGAAGCTTGTCCCGCTTCTTCTGTGATAGAACCAGGGGCAATTTCGACCTGATGGTCGTGCCAGCAGGTGATCACATTGGTTTGTTTTTGATTCGCCTGTTCCACTTTGTGTATCCCATGTAATGACCAATCTTTCAGGCCTATCAGCTGCTTGTACTGGTTTAGGACCTTCATTGATCCATAAATTATTGGAGTACAAATTTTTGATAATTGATTGTTTTCCAGAGATTTAAGAATTACTTCCGGCCCTATGCCATTATAGTCGCCAAGGGTGATTCCAATAATCGGTTTTTCAGTATTTTGCTCGTTCATTTATGTAAATTCTACTAATTACCTTATGCTTTTGCGTTTCTGTATTATTTTTGCTTGTCGCAATCAGGCGGCAAGTTACAAAAAATACGCTGCTACAATGAATATACTAATCGTAGATACGATGCATTCTTCCATTTTTGAAATGTTCCGGGAGAAAGGATGGGCTTATACTTACCAACCCCAATATGATAGGGAACAAATAATTCAAAATCTTCCCGGTTTTGATGGATTAATAATCAGAAGTAAAACCAAGGTCAACGAGTCGTTATTATCGGCTACCAAGGATTTGAAATTTATTGCTAGGGCAGGCGCGGGTTTGGATTTAATAGATGTTGACTATGTGCAAAAAATGGGTATTGAATTATTTCATGCAGGTACAGGAAATCGTGATGCTGTTGCAGAGCATGCCTTAGGAATGTTACTGGGATTATTCAATAACTTGATCAAATCGGATCGGGAAGTACGTTCGGGCGTATGGGATCGAGAAGGTAATAGAGGAGTAGAGCTCATGAATAAAACCGTGGGTATTATTGGTTACGGTAATAATGGAATGGCAACGGCAAAAAGACTTTCCAGTTTTGGATGTGAAGTTTTGGCCTACGATAAATATCGGGATAACTATTCAGATGAATTTGCAACCGCTGCTTCCGTGGGAGAAATTCAAGAGTGTGCGGATATTATTAGCTTTCATGTTCCCTTGACCGAAGAGACAAGGTTTTGGATGAATGAATCGTTTATTAATAGGGTTAAAAATCCATTTTATCTTATGAATGTTGCACGCGGAGAAATTGTGGATTTGGAGTCGCTGGTCAACGCCATGAAGGACCAAAAAA
>CAXBLH010000152.1:0-11240 GCA_963976315.1 uncultured Dyadobacter sp. | reverse complement strand
GTATCATGGATCCCAATAAAGGTGGTGCTTGGAACAGATATCTGTTTGCTGACGAAACCCTAAACAACTATCCTTACGCTTTTGATAATGGTAATTATTGGGGCAATGAAGCCTATTTTTATGGGCAAAGCGTAAATACCACCGATAATAATTCGCGTACTAAAAGGGTGTGGGAGTATGCTTGGTATGGTATCCGCAAAGCCAATTTGACCTTGGAAAAACTCCAAGTTGAAGGCTTGTTTGAGGGAACCGAAGAAGAAAAGGCATTACTACAAGGCCAAGCCCATTTCTTTAGAGGGTGGTTTTATTTTGAAATATGCAGGTACTGGGGAGGTATGCCCTACATTAAAAGAGCGTTGAGCCCTACCGAAGAGCTTACCACTGATGAATTCCGCCGTTTAAACTTTCAAGAAACTGCGCTTCTCATGGCGGAAGACTTCAGAAAAGCGGCGGACTTACTTCCTTCCCATTGGGATAATACCCCGTCTGGACAGGCAACTTTAGGACATAATGACGATCGAATTAATAAGTTTCATGCCTTAGGTTATTTGGGAAAATCACTCTTGTATGCAGCAAGTCCAATGATAAACGAGGAAGCTAAAGGCTCCAATACTTTTGATGGAGAATTGTCTAAACGTGCTGCCGAGGCTTTTGGAGAACTGCTTACACTAGCCGACCAAACTGGCGACTATAAGCTGCAATCGTGGGGATCCTGGACTGATAATTTCTGGCGCTGGAATTACGAGCGACCCGGTGGAAACGAGGTAATAATGATGCCTACAATTTATGATAGAGGACGCGTACGCTGGTCTACCTTAGGTGCTACTGTACCCTCTTCTTTTTCCATGAATAGTGGATCCAATGCAGAAGTACCCACGCATAATTTCACCAAAAACTACCTTATGGCCAACGGTCTTCCCATTGAAGATCCGGAGTCTGGTTATGATCCCAACGATCCTTGGACGGGACGGGAGCCTAGGTTCTATAAGGACATCGCAGTGGATGGAGACCGTATTCACAATGCAGCAGGCAATGATCGATATGCACAGCTTTATAATGGCGGATTTCATCGTTCACAGATTAATCCTCCGAGCGTAACGGGCTATTACTACAAACGTTATACGCCAATTGGGGCTGACTTTACTTCCTCAAAAGCCAATGGTTTACAGGCCTATATCCCCTACTTACGACTGGCTGATATTTACCTGATGTATGCGGAAGCAGTTAATTTCTCTAGCACGGGAGGCCCGCAAGCCACCTCCGGCAACTATGGTATGACGGCCATTGAGGCATTGAATACCATCAGAAATAGAGCCGAAGTACCTGATATAGCTGAAAAGTTCACCAGTTCTAAGGATGTTTTTTTCGAAGCTATTGTACAGGAAAGAGCCGTTGAGCTTGCTTTTGAAGGTGCTCGGTTTTGTGACTTACGTCGATGGAATAGAAATGATGATCCAAGGTATTTAGACAAAACAGCGATTGACTTCAACCGAGGAGCAGATGGCAAACCCATTAACTTGGTAGAGAGAGTGGTCGTTAGAAGAACAGCCGAGAAAAAGCATAACTGGTTGCCGATACAAGTGGGTTTTACACGATTATTCGAAGGCTTCCCTCAGAACCCTGGCTGGTAAACCTTGTTTTAAAATTTTAAAAAGCATCATATGAAAAATATATTCATTTTAATATCCTGCATGGGATACTTACTATTGTCTGGCACCACGGCATGGGCCCAGACGGATAGTACGGCACGCAAATCCCTGCCCGTTTTCGACCCCGACCAAAAGACCGATGTAGCCTTTAGAAGTGAAACCGTTGGTAACCTGGCCGGTGCAGTTACTACTATAGATCCAAAAAGCTTCAGCCAGTACGACTTTAACGTATGGGCAAGCTCCGCCTTATCTGGCCGTACCTTGGGTATGCTCGGAGGAAATAGTATCCGTGGGGTAGGAATTGGTATTGATGTAGGCGATATCACTGGTAGCGGTTCTTTTTCTGGAAATGCCCTATTTATTGTGGATGGCTTACCAAGAGATATTGAAGGCCTTAGACTATCCGAAATAGAATCAATTTCCGTATTAAAAGATGTGAATGCAGCTATTTTATACGGGAGTTCTGCGGTAAACGGTGTAGTACTTATCACCACCAAAAGAGGAAAGGTAAACAAGCCAACGGCAGAAGTTACCTTTAACTATGGGATTTCTACTCCTAGGGAATTACCTCGCTTTTTGAATTCTGCCGACTATATGAGTTTATTCAACCGTGCCCGTGAAAACGATGGCTTGGCTCCGCAGTATTCCGATGAAACGATCAGTAATTACCGCTCGGGTAATCCTTACCGCTACCCAAGCACCGATTACTATTCCGACGAATATCTTAAACCTTTCAGATCTTACAAGGATGTGTCTACTTCCATTTCGGGAGGTGACGAAAACGCCCGGTTCTATACCAATATCGGCTGGAATTCAAGTGGCGGTTTGGCAAACTTTGGGGAGGGTAAGAATGCCCGTACGGATATTTTTAACGTAAGAGGTAATGTTGACTTGAAGGTGAATAATAGAATAAAAACCGCCATTGATGCCGTTGCCGTTTTCGGTAGTGACCAAAATGCTCGTGGCGATTATTGGAGCCAGGCCAACAGCATCAGACCTCATGAATATACTCCTCTTTTACCATTCAGCCTTATTGATCCTGAGTTATCCTTACTTCAAGGTCGTAAGAATGATGTAAATGGCCAATACCTTTTGGGAGGAAACAATAGCTACTTAAATACTCCTTTCGGAGATGGATATGCTGCGGGTAGTGTTCAAGCTATTTACCGTAAATTCACCTTTAATAACCGTATCGACTTCGACCTTTCGGATGTAACTCCAGGTCTGTCGGCACATAGTAATATTAGTTTTGACTTCTATACGGCTTATAACCAAACGATCGCTAATGAATACTCCGTGTATGAGCCCGTTTGGTCCAGCACAGAAGACAAAATCGTCAGCCTTAAACAACATGGACGGGACACTCGGCCAGGCACGCAAGTGGTTGGGAATTCTCGGTTTCGCCGGAGAGTCGGTTTTTACGGCCAGTTAAAATATGATCGCACCTTCAAGGAAGACCACCGCTTTACCGCCAATTTGCTTGCTTATGGTAGTAGTTTCAAGGAAAACGGAAACTTCCAAGGTGTTAAAAATGCCCATATTGGCTTACAAATGGCTTACCTGTTCCGTAACAAGTATAGCATTGACTTCAGTAGTAACTTGGCCAACTCAGTTAAGCTTTCTGAAAACAACCGTACAGGTTTCTCGCCATCGGTAGGCTTGTCGTGGGCGCTGCATAAGGAGCCACTATTAGCTTCCGTTAAAGCGATCGATTACTTAAAACTAAGAGTGTCTGCGGGAATTCTTAAAACAGACTTACCTATCGGCGGTTTCTTCTATTATGATAACCGTTACGGTGGTTCTGGTTCTTATAACTGGTATGAAGGTACTAGAAGCCGCGGCGGAGTAGCCTCCAATTGGAGTGCTAATAATAACTTAGGTTTCGCACGTCGGAATGAAGTTAATTTGGGAGTGGACGGACTGTTTTTCAACAAAACCATCGGAGTACAGGCGAACGTTTTTTACAACTTATATGACCGACTCGTTACCCGACCTGGTTCTCAGTATCCTGGCTACTATGGTGATTTTATCGGTTATGAAAACTTTGAAGCCGATCGATATGTTGGGGCAGAACTTGGCTTAAACTTCAATAAGCAGTGGGGAGACTGGGGCTTATACCTTGGAGCCAATCTGCTCTATGTCAACTCAAAAAGGGTACAAGTGGACGAAATCTATGACAATGCTTACCAAAACCGAGAAGGACGACCACGTGACGCAACTTTCGGACTGGTAGCACTCGGACTTTTCAAGGACCAAGCGGATATTGATAATAGTCCGTTGCAGTCATTTGGAAACGTACAACCGGGAGATATTAAATACAAGGATCAGAACGATGATGGTATCATTAATACCAATGATGAGGTATTTCTTCGCCACTGGCAAGCTCCTTTTTCTGCTGGTTTGCAAGTAAAAGTAAGCTATAAGAACTTTGGACTTTTTATTTTGGGAGAAGGACAAAATGGAGCGAAGAACTTCAAAGAGTCTAGTTATTTCTGGATCGATGGTAATGACAAATACAGTGAAACAGTAATTAACAGCTGGACACCTGAAACCCATGAAACTGC
Organism: uncultured Dyadobacter sp.; assembly: GCA_963976315.1. Classification (GTDB taxonomy): domain Bacteria; phylum Bacteroidota; class Bacteroidia; order Cytophagales; family Spirosomataceae; genus Dyadobacter. The sequence goes on along the minus strand of CAXBLH010000152.1, from coordinate 7,027 downwards.
CACCTATCCACGACTGAGCACTCAAACTAGCAGTAATAACTTACGCCGCTCTAGCTACTGGCTTTATAAGAACGATTATTTCCAGATTCGTAAGGTACAGCTAAACTATACCCTTCCGACAGCGCTAAGTAAATCTCTTCGGATGAGCCAACTAAATGTTTTTGCGAATGCTAGCGACTTGTTTCAAATATCCAAAAACAAGAGAATTAGAGACTTACGCACAGGCAGCCAGCCGCTTTACCGTAGTTACTCTATTGGAGTTCGAGCCAACTTTTAATTTGACAACATTATGAAATATATAACCACTGCTTTTTTAATTATTCTTCTTGCCTTTGGGATGCCCTCCTGCACTATGCTGGAGCCCGAAGCAGATAACCACAATACCCTCGACCGGGTATATGAAGACCCTGCCTTTGCAGAAGGTTTACTCATAAAGGGCTATACTTATATCCCCACCAACGACTATTCCTATGACGAAGTAGCGACCGATGATGCCGTCACCAACGACCGCCTTAGTCAGTACCTTCGAATTGCCACCGGTGAATGGTCTCCACGGCTTAACCCACAAAGCACTTGGGAGAACTGTAACAAGGGAATACTCTATTTGAACCAATTCCTATCCGTAGTGGAGCAAGTGCCCTGGAAGTGGACCAATACCAAAATCAAAGACCTCTATATCCGAAGGTTTAAAGGAGAATCCTATGCCCTCAGAGCCCTATTTAAGTACTATCTACTTAGGAATCATGGTGGCGTTGGTGCCAACGGAACACTGCTTGGAACCCCTATTTACAACTCCTTTTTGGAAACCCAAGAAGATTTCTCCACCCCAAGACCTTCTTTTGCGGAGTCTGTGGAAAGTATCAACGCTGATATTGCTCTTGCACAACAGCATCTTCCAATGGATTTTGGTGATCGTAGCGATTTACCTGAAGGGTTTAGTTCAGAAGTCGATGTGGCGGATTACAATGAGGTGTTTGGGGACTATACTCAGCAACGCATTAGCAGTCGTCATGCACTGGCAATTAAAGCAAAAACAGCGCTCTTGGCAGCTAGTCCAGCCTTTAACCCCGATGCAAACCAACAGCTCTGGCAACAAGCTGCCAATTTTACGGCCGACTTACTCAATGATATTGGCGGAATAAACGGCCTGGACCCGAAAGGGCATTTGTTCTACCTAAAACAACAAGTAGATCAGGCTGATATAACGACTGGGGATAAAATGGATCTTCAAGAAATACTCTGGCGACGTCCTATTTACAATAACAGAAGTAGAGAGGCAAGCAACTTTCCACCGAGTTTATACGGCAACGGAAGGGTGAACCCTACTCAAAACCTGGTGGATGCATTTCCAGCAGCCAATGGTTACCCCATTTCCGATCCTTTGTCGGAGTTTGACCCCTCCAATCCTTATGCAAATCGTGACCCACGACTGTCGCATTATATCGTCTATAATGGTAGTAAGCTTAAAAATACCGTTATTAATTCTAGTACTGAGGGAGGAGCAGACGCTTTGGAGTCCATTCCGACTTCCACGCGTACTGGATACTATCTTAAAAAGTTATTGCGAGAAGATGTCAATGTAAACCCCTCATCCTCCTCCGACCAAAAGCACTTTAATACCCATATTCGGTATACGGAGTTATTTTTGAATTATGCAGAAGCAGCTAATGAAGCTTGGGGGCCAGATGGTCAAGGAACTCAAACTTATTCGGCAAGGCAAATAATAGCTCAAATCCGGGAAAGAGCCGGAATTGAACAGCCAGACTCCTACCTAGCAAGTGTTACCAGCCAAGAGGATATGAGACAACTGATTCGGAACGAGCGCCGACTAGAGCTGTGTTTTGAAGGGTTTCGTTTCTGGGATTTACGACGCTGGAAGGCAGACCTGACCCAGCCCGCAAAGGGAGTGCGTATAGATGCTCAAGGGTATACCTACTTTACGGTAGAAAACCGGGTCTACGATAACGGGTTCATGCATTATGGCCCCATTCCAGAAAGAGAAATTATTAAGTTTGGCCTGCTGCAGAATCAAGGCTGGCAATAAATCAAAAACTAGAATTAATCTAACATGAAACATATATTTGTATTCCTCCTGCTTGGTTTGTGCCTTGCGGGATGTAAAAACCAAGAGATAGTACACCCCGACTTTAAATATACGGCTGGCTATTTCCCTTATCAATACCCCGTTCGAACGCTGATTCTGGGTGATGATATCTACGATAACAGCAATGACAATGCACATAAATTTCTGATTTCTGCTGCGCTGGGTGGAGTATATGAAAATGATCGCGATCGACAATTTGATATAGCCATCGACGAATCCCTTTGCCAACAAGTACTATTTGGATCCGGGGGAGATACCATTCGTGCCTTACCGAAAGAATATTACAACCTCACTCCTACCAATACTTTGGTAATACCCAAGGGTAAATACAATGGTGGTGTGGAAGTACAGCTTACCGAAGCTTTCTTTAACGATCCGAAGGCTATTGGGCTTAACTACGTAGTTCCTTTGCGTTTATTAGCATCCACTGATGTAGATTCGATCATTAGTGGACAAAGCAACCTGTCCAATCCAGATCCACGCAAAATAGAAAACTGGACGGTAGCACCAAAAGATTTCACCCTTTTCGCTGTGAAATTTATTAATGAGTACCATGGAAACTATTTCTTTCAAGGAGAAAGCACCCTAACAGATTCAACAGGAGCATTGCTTGAAACCAAAACCTATAAGCAGGACAATGTAGTACAAAACGGGGTAACCCTACTTTCAACCACTGGAAGGCATCAAGTGGCCTACAATACCTCTTTCCAGTCGGATGAAGTCAGTGGCTCTTTACCGTTACTACTTACTTTTACGGATGGTACTTGTACCGTATCCTCTGCGGACGATCAGATCCAAATTACTGGATCTGGCAGTTTCAAGCAAGGAGCATACGAATGGGGTAATAAATCAAGAAATGGCATGGTACTAGAATACACGGTTACCATTGCAGGCCAAACTTACACTGCCAAGGAAACTTTGGTAGCGCGGGATCGAGCGGTAGTGATGGAAGTTTATAATCCAGCCGTGCTTTAAGATTCGGTGTCTAAGGTGACGAAACCATCGTAAACTTTTAGGAGGACTCCAATGGTAGTTCTCTTATTAACTATCATTAAATACAAAAAGCCAAGGGCCTTTTTTTTCTAAAAAAGGCCCTTGGCTTTTTGTATTGTATCGAAACCCTCCCCCCCCGTAAAATACTTATTCTACAAATCACGTATTTTTACGCAAATATAAAAGTAGAAATATATACTATTTTTGATAGGTTATTAACTCAAATTTTATACAAATAAATTATTTGTTTTGTAAATAACATTTAATTAATAACTTATCATTTTTTCAATTTTTTACTATTTTAATTATGAACCATTACCTAGGAATGATTATGATACTCCCTTATAACTTGGTAACAAAAGGTTGGATGGTATGCGATGGTCGACTCTTGTCAGTTGATGAAAACCTGGCCTTATTTTCATTACTTGGCAACAACTTTGGCGGTAATGGTACTATCAACTTCGCACTGCCAGATTTACGGGAACGAGCCGTAGTGCAAACAGGTCAAAGTTCTGGTACCTCTGTTTATGAATTAGGGCAAATGGGAGGTTCAGAGTCACGCACCCTTAATTCTTCCCAGTTACCAAATCATAACCATGCCTTGCTGGCAAGTTCAGCCGCAGGCATTGGATCTTCTCCAGAAGGGAATGAACTCGCAAATGCTGGTCTGGGTAATAATATTTATAGCGATGCTCAAAATATAATAACAATGAAAGTGGGTTCCATTGGAGCGGCTGGAGGTTCACATCCATTCAACATTCAACAGCCCTATTTAGCTTTAGAATATTGTATTGCTATTGAGGGAGTATATCCTACAAGGGACTAATCCCCATGTAATAAAAATTTTATTCATTTCAACTTTTTATACTTTCATTTATGGATTTCTATTTAGGCTCGATTGCAATTTTTCCTTACAATTTTATTCCTAGTGGCTGGGCAGCGTGCGATGGCCGTTTGGTGCTAATTTCTTCCAATCCACCATTGTTCGCATTATTAGGCACTACTTATGGTGGCGACGGTCAAACCACCTTTGGACTACCCGATTTACGTGGACGTACCCCTATTGGAACGGGTAATGTGCCAGGTTTATCAGATTATCGATTGGGAACAAAGGGTGGAGCTGAGACTGCTACTTTAACGGTCGAGAACATGCCAGCTCATAGTCATCCTCTAATGGCAAGTTTTGGTTCTGGAAATTCCTCTGACCCAAATAATCGTGCTTTAGCCAATGCTGGATTGGGCAATAATATTTATCAGGATGCCACGCCAGACACAAGCATGAACCATCACTCGGTAGGCATAACAGGAGTAGCCTTACCCTTTAGTATACAATCACCCTATTTGGCACTACAGTTTGCCATTGCCATGGAGGGAATATTCCCTTCGCAAGGTTAATTAAAAACATCGTAAGGTATAAACCTGTTGATAAGCAACACAAATTGATTGCAATCAAAAATAAGTTATTCTGTTCCAGTACATTTTAAATCAATTGTAAAAAAATGAAAAAACTGATATTTTTAATAGGTCTTACTTTCCTGTTGGTACTCAATGGGATATTACCAAGTAAAACTTTTGCTCAAATAAGTGTGAGCGGAGGATGCTTTGATGCCCCGTTTACCTTAACATTGGACGTGGTAAACTCTCCTCAAAACGGCAAAAATTACTATTATGGGTCGGCAACAATCGGTTCAGAAACGGTTGCTATATCTGTAAAATGGGATTCCCCCTACTGGTTCCTTAGACTTTCGGGAAAGCCCTATTATTTATACGAAGGCGATACTACATTACCGCCAAATAATAAACTTGGTAATTGGGCATTTATAAATGAAGGAAGTAATGCTTCCTTTTGCCCTCAAAACAGTACCATAGAAATTTCCGGAGCAGGTACACAAAACGATCCACTACCCGTTACACTTTCTTCATTTAAAAGTGAGACTCTAAAAACAGGTATCCTCTTACATTGGGTATCAGAGACGGAAACTGACAATGCAGGTTTTGAAATAAAAAGGTCAATTGATACGAAACGATGGGAATCAATAGGTTTCATCGATGGGCAGTACAATAGTTATAGTAGTAAGAAATATCGATTCCAAGACCCAAATCCTCACATCGGCGATAATTACTATCAATTGAAGCAACTTAATATTGATGGTTCTTATGAGTTTTCCAGAATTATAAGCGCTAAATATAGCAATAACGGCCTAATTATTAGTTATCCAAATCCAACAGAGGACTTCATTACTATGGAGGTACCTGGTAGCATTTCAGTTAGTAGAATTTCGGTTTTAACTAATAAAGGAGTACCAGTTAAAACTTTCGAAACAAAAGATAAAACCATTGATATCAAATCACTTACACCTGGACTATACTTTCTTGAAATATTCACCAATGACGGGGAAAAATTAATTCATCGTTTTGTAAAAAAATAATATGCTGTGCCTGCGCTACCATGAGAGTATATAACAGGTTTTAGCAGGCAGTAATCGTCCAGTGGCGGCCTATTAATGAGTGTTCATTAATTTAGATCACTACTTTTGAATGATTATCCTTTTTTCAATATGCGCTTTTTCATTGGAAATTTTGAGGATGTAGGCCCCTGCCGATAGTGACTTTAAATCTAATGTGTGGTTTTGAAGCTTAAAATCACCAACCTTGCTACCATTAATATCCAACAGTTCTATATCGTAATTGTCCAAACCAATATCATTAAGCTGAATGGTGGCATTCTCACGGGTTGGATTGGGGTAAACTACGAGATCATCCAGTGCAGAAGCTTCCGTAAGCCCGGTGATCGGATTAGCACAATATGCAGAAAGAAGGTTCTCATTTTCAATAGTACTGCCTGAAACCAAAGTACGACCTGCAAAACCACTATAATCACTTGGATAAAAAGTACTCCTAAATACGGTATTTTGTGCGGGTGTAATTCCTTGTGTGAGAATGCCCGAGTTGGAAACCGGGTTGACGTAACTCCACAAAGATTCGCCTTTTGAGTTTACCTCCGTAAAAACCCCAGAAGGTCCATTGGTAAACAACACATTGCCATTCGATAGCTGCTGTGCACCTGAAATATTTTGCGCATACATTTTTTGAGTGTTACCAGAATTATAAATCCAGGAAGTTGCATTTGGTAGAAACGGCAAATCCATACTATACTTAAATCCATCCACCGGGGGCTTAATAATTTCTATAGTCGAATAATTACCGCCCGTTCTACCATTTCCATTATTAAATACCATTATTTGATCTTGAAATGGTAGTCCATCTTCAATCCAATAGGCGTTATGTTGTCCAAAAAACTGTGTAACTGTACCGCTGTTATAGGCCACCGGATTTCCCCAACGGTATAAAATACCACCTCCTAAGCCCGAATTGCCCCCGGAATTTCCTTTTGCCTCAGCGGATGAAGTGCTATGGTCGATAATCCAAATCTCATTAGTACCATGAGCGCTCAATAAAATTTGATCCAAACCGGCATGATAATCAATTGAATTCAAATGAATCCAGTCAGAATTTGTTGCGCTGGCTTTATAGTTTAAATTGACCTTGGTTGGATGACTATTTATTGCCCCAAAATCAGGTTTAGTTGTATCAAAATCTTGCACAAGGTGGTCCCATAAGTGCCATTCCCATACAATGTTCCCACCAGAATTCCCTACAGGCTCTATCTCCAAAATTTGCTCACTCCATAGTATAGCAGGAACTAAAGCTGGATTTCTCCCCATGGCGATTGCTTCATTATTGGTTTTTGCTGCCCAGGCTATCACCAGTATATTCCCATTAGGCAAGGCGGTTACATCATGATGCTGACAATTTAAAGAATCTGATAGTATATAACTCCATGTTACCTTTCCATTCCAATCTATTTTTTCAATGATACCCCCTTTACCACCTGCATTAAAGAAGCTGTTATTGGTATTTCCCGTTCGT
>CAXBLH010000151.1:0-11278 GCA_963976315.1 uncultured Dyadobacter sp. | reverse complement strand
CTATCCTGTAACTCAGCGAAAGCAGCGCTACCCATAATCCGGAAGCCCATTAGCCGGCCCGCCATGGTGATATTCTTATAATCAATTTTCCGGTTCTCGTAGTTCTTGATGATATCGTCGGCATAGGTATTTATTAAAAATTCCTCAGCCGGATAAGGTTCAATACCCAGTTGTACCAATTGTTCTCGCTTTTGGCGGCGTAATATTTCCTGTTCGCTCAGTAACATTTGTATGTTTCGCTTATTTCTTATGAATGGCTTTTCTTATTGTTTGAAAGCAACTTCTTACTTTCAATTAAAAGAACCGCAAAAGTAACATTTTTTGCTGTCATTCCCGAAAACCACCCAATTGTCGGGTTGTAAATAAACTAATACCTTAGAAACTGATGTATTGGTTTTTTGATTATATTGCTATGAAATAGCTTCTCCCTATGGAAAAATAATAGGGTAGCACTCAATAAAAAATTAAATGAGCAACTCGCAGTTATACAAAGGAAGCCTGAATACCATTATCCTGAAACTATTGGAAGAAAACGGACGGATGTACGGCTACGAAATCACCCAACGGGTAAAACAGCTTACCAATGGCGATTTGGTGATAAACGAAGGTGCGTTATATCCAGCATTGCATAAGCTGGAAGCAGAGGGAGCACTCACGGTTACAGTGGAGCCATTTGGAAATCGGATGCGGAAATATTATGCTATTACTCCCGTTGGCAAGCAAGTAACAACAGACCGAATTGCTGAGTTTGAAGCCTTTTTGGCAAATATGGCTTTACTACTAAACCCCAAAACTGCTATCTAAAGTATGGAAACAAAACAACTTAACGACGAGCAAATTGGTGATATACACCATTATATAAAAAGCGCTAAGACCATACCCTACGATTTACAGATGGAATTGGTGGATATGATGGCCTGTTTTATAGAAGAGAAATGGAAAGATGACCCTAGCTTATCTTTTTCAGAGCTGTATACCTTGGCTATTCGTAGTATTCCTGTAACCAAAATTGCCAAACAAAAAAGGGATTTAATGATTTCTACTTTTTGGAAAAATGTTTGGCAGACGTTTCTCAATACGTTTAAATTACCTCATATCCTCATTCCCGTTTCGGTTTGGTTCCTATTGTATTGGATAGCAAGTTCTGGCTACTTTGAATCCCTAAAGGAGCTTTCTCAGGTTTTAGTAATTGGTTATATGTTTATTTCCGCTGGGTTTATCTTTCATGCAAGGTATAAGAACAATATTACTCATTTTCGAACAGTTGAATTATTATTTGCACAGTGTGGATTTGTTACATTCCCGCTGCAAATTTTAATGACTTTAAACCTATTTGAGGTAATATATTATACACCTGTACTTATTGCTTCAATTTTTAATTTAGCGGGTGTTGGCATATATTCCGTATTTAAAACATTGTTAAAAACAATTAAAACCACCAGAATGAATTACCCTTTAGCTTTGGAATAACCATGCAAAACAAATACACACTCTCAGAAACAGAAATAGAACAGCTATTCATCTTCGTAAAAAAGAAGTTTGTAAATTATTATGACCTTCAAGTGGAACTGGTAGACCATCTTGCTAGCTTGATAGAGGCTGATATGGAAGAAAACCCAAATCATAATTTTGAAACGGCTCTTAATAAAGTGTACGCTGGTTTCGGAATTTTCGGTTTTTGGACTCTTGTAAAAGAAAGGACAAACGCGGCTTATAGAAATGGCCGGAAACTATGGTGGCAACATTTTAAAGCACTTTTTGGCTGGCCGGCAGCATCCGTTTCTATGGTTATTGCGGTGGGTTTGTATTTTGGCTTAGAGTTTCTGGGATACCAGACAGTCACATGGACTTTTGCAGCGGTGGTGGTGATTACTAGCTTCACGTTGGTTTTACAAACTGCCTCTAAAAAGAGAATGTTCGCCAGTATTGTATTTAGTCAAGGTGCCCTTGGTGGATCAGTAAGTTTGGCATTTCAGATACCTTTACATTTAGCCATTTGGTCCAATAATGAATTTTTAGCAAATTCTACGTGGACTTTCCCCATATACCTATTGGTGGCTTTGTCCTATTTGGCTATGGTAAAAGTGCACCAACAGGTTTTGAATGAATTAAAGCATAATTATCCATTAGCCTTTCAATAATTATAGAAGGAAGCTAAAATACAAAAGGTGAAACTAACAGCTTCTGTCGGTTTCACCTTTTGTAAATCTATAATAAAAGATACTATTCTTTTACAACAGCACTTGTAGCACCACCATAAAGCTTTTCTCTAATTGCATTTACTCTTGTATCCAATTCTGGCTGAGCTTCGTACTTATTAGCCATCTGACGTGGAAGGCTGTCTGGACTTACACCGTATACATTCTCATTTCCAGCATTGAGGTCTTTTTGTTCCTTCTTGTTATACTTTTGATAATCACATGAGCTCAAAAGTGCCATAACTGCAACAAAACCGAATATTTTATAAACTTTCATTTTTATTTCGTTCTAAGTAACACGTGCAAAAATAGTTGCCATTTCATTAAACACCAAATGGAATACCAATGAATATTATTTTTTTAATGCTTCTAACTCGCTTTGCACAAACTGTATCAGGTCGGTGATGTTTTTTTCGGAGAAGTCAAATGAAATATTTGCGGCTTCGTATATCTCGGTAATGGGTGCTGTATAACCCAATTTTAGCGCGTTCAAATAGCCTTCAAGTCCTTTTTTGGGGTTTTCGCGGTAGTTTTTCCAAACAGCGATTGCGCCTAATTGAGCAATACCATATTCAATATAATAAAAGGGTACTTCAAAAATATGCAGCTGTCGTTGCCATAAATTTTCTCTGAACTTTTCCAAGCCGTTCCAGTTCATCACTTCGTCCGTGAACTCAGAATAGAATTCAACCCATTTTGATTTACGTTCTTCCGCAGTGTGATTTGGGTTTTCATACATCCAATGTTGGAATTTATCAACCGTTGCTACCCAAGGAAGGGTTTCTATTATTGATTCCAAATGCTGAATTTTTGCACGTTTAAGATCTTCCTCATTGTCAAAGAACGCATCCCAAAAATCCATGGTAATCAACTCCATGGACATGGAGGCAAGCTCTGCAACTTCAGATGGTGTGTGTTTGAAGCTGTTCAAGGCTAAATCTCGCGTTACCAAAGAGTGGACTGCATGCCCGCCTTCATGAAGCAAGGTGATCATATCCCTTAGATTGGAAGTAGCGTTCATGAAAATAAAGGGTACCCCTATTTCATCCAAAGGATAATTGTATCCACCAGGAGCCTTTCCTTTCCGGGATTCCAGATCCAGGTGTTTCATGGTTTTCATGGTCCGCAAACAATCACCCAAGAATGGGTCCAGTCTACTGAAACAACCAATGGTTTTATCTAACAATTCGTCGCCGGTTTCAAACGGTTTGAGCGGTTCAAGGCCTTTTGGATCCACTTTTGTATCCCATGGGCGTAGCGCATCAATTTGTAAAGCCGTTTTTCTGTCACTAGCCATTTTATTCAAAATGGGAACAATGGCCTTTTTGGTTGATTCATGAAAAGCAAAACAGTCTTGAGGGGAATAGTCAAAACGACCCATGGCAGCAAACATATAGTCGCGGTAGTTCGAAAACCCGGCATTCATGCCCGCTTTATTCCGCAGACCTACTAAGGTGTTTAAAAGCTCATCGAGCTTGTCATGTTCTTCGAATCTTCGCTCACTGATAGCAGTCCAGGCTTCCTCACGTTTCGCCCTATCGGTTGATTGTAGACGGTCCGCGGCTTTTTGCAAGGTGATTTCTTCATTATCCAAGGTTACGGTCATGCCACCGGCAATGGCTCCATACTTTCTTTCTTCCGTTTGCATTTCAGTAAAGACTGGAATGTTTTCTTCACGGAAAATTTCGATGCCTCGTTTCATACTTCTATGAACGATATCCAGGCCTTTTAAGTCAATTTCGCTCCAATAGGGGCTATCCACTACTTTTTTGTCGAGGGCATTGCCGTATTCTGACAGCTTAGGTTGAATTTCTGAAATGAAAAACTGTAAAGATTTTATCAATCCCTGATTGGCAGTATCATTGGTTTGGCGGATATAGCGCCAAGCAAAGTTTTCCGACAGGTAGGATTCAAGCTCACTACGGTCCTTAAACCATTGGGAAAGATCTTCTTTATTGGCGATTTTACGATCTACCAAATTTTCGTATAAAGGTTGTAAATCTTCCCATTTTCGAAGTTCGAATTCTTCACCAATAAATGGTCTTTTGGAACGAGTTGGTATAGTTAGTGTTTGATTTTCGGTCATATTTTTTAGTGCTATCTTTTTGTCAAAGTTAAGAGCCTGTTTAAATTTTAAAAATAGCATAAACAAACTATTGGTTAATTTTAAACAAGCTCTAAATAGAAACGCTGTTTTTTTTATTCCAGTTTCAGGATAGGTTATCAGTAATTATATTTTCAGTTTCATATACATTTCTGAAAGCATGATCCATTTTATCTCGGTCCAGTTCGTTTTCATTATTGGCTAGCCAAATAGTAGCCACCCCATTACCGATAAAGTTAGTGATTGCTCTTGCTTCCGACATAAACCGGTCCACTCCAAGTAGTAGTGCCAAGCCTTCGACAGGGATTACTTTAATGGCTGTGAGCGTGGAGGCCAATACTACAAAACCACTGCCAGTAACGCCCGCTGCTCCTTTGGAAGTTACCATCAGTATGCCAATTATAGAGAAAATTTGTCCTATTGTAAGGTGAACGTCAAATACCTGTGCTAAAAAGATAGTCGCCATGGAAAGGTATATGGTGGTACCGTCCAAATTAAACGAGTAACCTGCTGGTACTACTAAGCCTACAACGGGTTTGGAGCAGCCCATTCGTTCCAGCTTTTCCATTAAAGAAGGGAGCGCTGCCTCGGAAGAGGAAGTACCTAAAACAATCAGAAGCTCTTCTCGGATGTATTTTAGAAAAGACCAGATACTTACTTTGGCTGACCGAAGTATAAGTCCAAGTATTCCAAAAATAAAAATCGCCATGGTAGCATATACCGCACCCATTAGCTTGGCAAGCGGAAGTAAAGTATGAATACCATACTTTCCAATGGTATAAGCCATTCCTCCAAAAGCACCAATAGGAGCCAAAATCATTACAAAGTGTAGGGCTTTAAATACATATTTGGAAATATAACTCAGGAATGAAATTACCTTGTCTTTCCCAGAATACTTACTCATAAACATCCCAAATAATAATGAGAAAAGTAGTACTTGTAAAGTTATATTATCAAAAAAGAATTGCAGCCAGCTGAAATCTTGGACTTGGCTAGAATAAATAGAAACATCTCCTTGTGCTAAATTAGACGTAACTACACCCTGGCCAGGCTGTGCTATATTGGCCACTACAATGCCAATTATGAGCGCAAAAGTGGTTACAATTTCAAAATATAAAAGTGCTTTTGCTCCCACTTTTCCCACCTTTTTGAGGTCGCCCATGCCTACAATTCCAAGGGAGATGGTTAGGAAGATGATCGGATTAATAAAAAGCTTTACGATGCTAATAAAGCCTTTACCTAAAAAATCCATTTTGACACCTTGATCTGGATAGAAGTGCCCTAATAATGCGCCTGCTGTGATAGCAGTTAATACCCAAAAGGTAAGATTGGTAATTAATTTTTTGAAGTTCATTCTGGTTTAGGAGTATTGAGATTTGCTTGTAAAACAAGATAGGAAACATTTTAAGCACGTATATACAATCGGGAGAAAGTCCATAAGTTTTTCCTTTGTTTATAAGAAGTCTAAATAAAAATAGATAGATTTACCCTCAGAAATCAACCTTGACTATATTACCTATGAAAAACTTTCAAGCAAATAATTCAAATCCCCAAAATTCCATCAAAATATTGGGGCAAAGTGCACAAGGCTATATTGGACAATGCGACTGTTGCGATCATTTTAATTTTGTGTACGGAAATGTACTTTTCATTTTTACCTTACAGGGTTTAAGGAACTTTCATGAAGTGCTGGAAGACAAGCTGGATATGCACCATTTATCAGAACCACTACCCAACGGCAAAGACCATCTGTTGCCTTCCCCCATTCCTAATTTTATGTTGGCGTTTAATAGCCACGAATTGAAAGACATTTCCCATATTTTTCAGGAGACATTTTTGGCCATTGAAATTGAAAAATTAATTTCAAGCTAGGCCCTATTCCACCTTAATAATTTCGCCATAGTAGTTAGAACAGGCCGATTTGCTTTAGTCGGCCTGTTTTTTTTTGAGCTGGCTTTGCGCTTGTGAATGCAACTAATTCCGTTTAGAATATTACATTGCGTACAAATAGTTTTTAATTTTGATGAAACAATTAATCCAAAATCTTAATTCTGGCGAAACCCTTCTGGAAGATGTACCAGTACCATTGGTGAAGGCAGGTTGCGTATTAATTCAGTCGACAAAGAGTTTGGTCTCCTTGGGTACGGAGCGGATGCTCTTGAAATTTTCCCGTTCTAGTTTATTGGAAAAAGCCAGGCAAGAGCCAGCGAGAGTCAAACAGGTATTTGATAAAATTAAAACAGATGGCTTATCCACTACCTTTCATGCGGTATTTAATAAGCTCAATCAGCCCATTCCCATGGGGTATTGCCATGTTGGAAAGGTGATCGCAGTAGGTGCAGGCGTTACCGATCTTCAAATTGGTGATAGGGTAGCCAGTAATGGTGCTCATGCAGAAGTTGTATGTATACCCAGGAACTTGGTGGCGAAAATACCAGACAATGTATCCGACAAAGAAGCTACATTCACCGTAGTCGGGGCTATTGGCTTACAAGGTATTCGTTTACTAAATCCTATGCTGGGAGAAACTATTGTGGTAATAGGCCTAGGTTTGATCGGTTTACTTACCGCGGCGTTATTGAAAATTAATGGTTGCCGCGTAATAGGAATCGATATTGATGAAAAGAAGTTAGACATTGCCAGAGAAAATGGGATAATAGTTATAAACCCGCTTCAAAATTCCTCCGAGAAGGTTGTTTTGGAAATAACCAATGGCGTTGGTGCTGACGGGGTGATTATTGCTGCCTCCAACAACACGAATGATATTATTGAGGATGCTGCTAAAATGACTAGAAAAAGAGGGAGAGTTATCCTTATTGGTGTAGTCCCTTTGAGTTTGCCTCGTTCCGAATTTTATGAAAAAGAGCTAACCTTTCAAGTTTCCTGTTCGTACGGACCTGGCAGGTATGATGCGGACTATGAGCAAAAAGGAATGGATTATCCCATTGCATTTGTACGTTGGACAGAAAACCGGAACTTTCAAACCATATTGAGCCTCTTGGAAAGTAAATCGCTCGATCTGGAAAAGTATGTCAGCCGAGTAGTCGATTTTCATAATTATAAAGAGGTGTATGATCATTTAATTGCAGCAGATTCCATCGCTACTATATTCTCTTACACCGCCTCTCCCAATCTAAAAAGTGAAATTGCAATAGCTACAAAGTCTTTCGAAGGAAGGAAGGGCGTAGTAGGAATTATTGGTGCTGGGAATTTTACTAAAATGACGTTGTTACCAGCCATTAAGTCGGCCAATATAAAATACATTGCCAGCGCCAACGGGTTAACTGGTACCCTATTAGCCAAAAAGTACCAAATCGCCTATAGTACCACCGACTACCAACAGATTTTAGACGATAAGGACGTGGATTTGGTGCTGATCACTACTAGGCATCATGTACATGGTAAACTGGTTTTAGGGGCCCTGCGCACTGGAAAGCATGTATTTGTAGAAAAACCTTTGACAATATTTGAAGAGGAGCTGGACGAAATTCAAAGTTATTATCAGGAAAATCAAGCTACTACCGGTTCGCTAATCGTTGGTTTCAATAGGCGGTTTTCACCCTTTGTACAAAAAATGAAGTCCTTATTAGGTAACACCGTCATGAATGTGGTGGCTACCATGAATGCTGGTTCTATTGATGCCAGTTCTTGGGTTCATGACCCATCGATAGGTGGAGGTAGAATATTGGGGGAAGCATGCCACTATATTGACCTAATTACCTACCTCACTGGTAGTAAAATTGTGTCCGTATGTATGAATGCAATGGGTACCCAAGTAAATGAGGCAACAGACAATGCGAGTATTTTACTTCGGTATGAAAATGGATCTACAGGGGTTGTAAATTACTTTTCAAATGGAAGTAAATCGTATCCCAAAGAACGCATTGAAGTGTATGCTGAGGAGAAAACGTTGATTTTGGATAATTTCAGAAGTCTTCATGGTTTTGGCTTTAAAAACTTTTCAAAAATGAAATCGAGTATGGACAAAGGTCATCAGGAGCAATTCCAGAGACTTTTAGACTCAGTGACGGAAGGTGGTGAGCCCATTATCCCCTATTCAGAAATTATCAATGTTACCAAAGCCACTTTTGGCGCAATTACTAGTATGAAAAACAAAGCTTGGGTGGATATTTAAAAAGATTTTGAAACGAGTTCAGAATATAGGTTTGGGATGCAAAACAGTATTTAAATGTGGAATCGTGGTAGAAAGTGGTTACAAATCTTACGAAATATGGGCTTACGCTATGTTTTGTATCGGTTGTGGTATACTTTCAAATTGAAGGTCGGTATTTTGGAATACCAACACCCTACTTCTATAACTTCCAAAACTTACCTTTCTTTTGAAACATGGCAAACCACCCCCTCTCACTTTTTTCTTAAGTCAGATAGCGCTACTTCACCGGAGCTATTGGAGGAGGCAGCTTTGAAAATACTTCAAGAAAAAGTGGTGAAGATTGAAGGAAATCAATACCAATTTTTCAGTAGCTTTTGGCAGAAAGTCGTTGACTGGCATACCAATCCCCAAACGGGTTTTCATTATGATGAGCAAGTCCACTGGACAAAAATTAAGGATTTATCTCCCGAAAATGGTGATATAAAATATGTTTGGGAAAAGTCGAGATTCAGCTTTCTTTTTGAGCTTATTCGTTACCAGGAATGTACGGGAATAGATCAATCCAGTTTGGTTTTTTCGAGGATAGAAAACTGGATCGACCATAATCCTGTGAATCAAGGGCCTAATTGGCGGTGCAGTCAAGAAATTTCCATTCGGGTCTTAGCGTGGCTATTTGCTTTGGAATATTATCGTAAGATGGTGGACTTGGACAACATCCTTTTTCAGAAGATTTTGAATAGTATTTATCATCAAATGACCCATGTGGCTACTCATTTAAGTTTTTCTAGGAATGTGGTTAGAAATAACCATATCATAACAGAAGCCCTGGCACTCTATATTGTAGGAACTGTTTTTCCTTTTTTTGATAAAAGTGTTCGCTGGAAGCTAAAAGGCAAAGCGATATTTGAAGACGAAATCATTTTTCAAATTGATAGCGAAGGTACCTATCTGCAACATTCTATGAATTACCATCGGGTGGTGGTTCAATTACTTGCATGGTTTATTCGTATTGGGCAAGTGAATAGGGAGTGCATTCGTAAGGAGGTAGTACAACGAGCGTCAGCGTCTCTCCAATTTTTAAAATCCTGTCAAGATCCAGTTACCGGTTGGTTACCCAATTATGGAAATAATGATGGTGCTTTGTTTTTCCCACTATCAAGTAGCCATTTCCGAGACTTCCGTCCACAGTTGTATGCTCTTTCCCAAGTCTTAGGACAACCCTACGAAACTCCATTAATTTGTAGAGAAGAAGCGTTTTGGCTGGGAGTTGATAAAATACTAACGTTAAGAAAGTCGGGGCTACCACCTGTAATAAACAATTTTAAAAATGATGGCTATTTTGTATTGAAAGAAGAAGCCTCGATTTCTTTCTTAAGAAATACGCATTATAAAAACAGGCCCTTCCAAGCCGATAACCTACATTTGGATATTTGGGTCGAGGGGCTTAATATCATCCGTGATGCTGGAACGTACCAGTACAATACGGACGAAAAATGGATCAAGTATTTTGCTGGTACCGAGGGTCATAATACCGTTCAACTGGATAATTATGATCAAATGTTAAAGGGGCCACGCTTTATTTGGTTCGATTGGATCCGTGAAAGTAAAGGTAAATGGTATTACGATGAACCTGAGAAATCCTTTGTTTTCGACGGCTATTTTATTGGATATAAACAGTTGGGGCAAGGGGTAAAGCACCGTCGGCGGGTTACCAAAAAGGAATCGGAATTACATTGGGTTGTGGAAGACTGGCTGGAAGGGGCACCCGATGGTTTGGAGTTAAAACAACTTTGGCATACCTGTCCTGATTTTCTCGCCCAGTATTCCATTGTATCGTATGATGAATTTCAAAACAAAATTAATTTGGATAGAAAGGATGGCTGGTATTCAGAGCTGTACGGTAAAATGGAAGAAGCTGACCAATTCATTTTTAGTACTTTTGGACGCTATTTCAGAACCATTATTAGTAAAATTTAAACAGGCTTTTAAAATATAGTTTAGCAAATATGAGGATTTTACTCATTCATCAATTTTTTTTGGAAGACACTGACGGGGGCGGTTCTCGATGGAACGAAATGAGTAGGATCTGGCAGGAATTGGGGCATGAGGTAACTGTTTTAGCAGGTACTGGACACTATATGGGTGCACGTGATTCTCAAAAGCCGGCCAAAACTTTTGAAAAAAAAAGAAATAAAGATGGTGTCGTGGTTATCCGTTGCCCTGTTTCCCAAGGCTATAATGACCACTTTATGGGCCGGATGGTGGCCTATTTTTCCTTTACTTTTTCAAGTATCTGGGCTGGGTTGTTCCATACCAGAGAGGAGTTCGATGCGATTTTAGTTACTTCTCCCCCACTTTTTGTAGGTATTACCGGACTAGTACTTTCTTATTTCAAAAGATTACCGCTCCTATTCGAAATTAGAGATTTATGGCCCGAATCGGCCATTGAAACTGGTGTCCTTACCAACCCGTGGATAATCAAATTTGCCTATTGGTTTGAAAAGTTGGTTTACAAGCGCGCCACGTTGATCAATGTCCTCACTCCTGCATTTCGAATGCGGTTAATTTCTCAAAAGAAAATTGCACCTGAGAAAATCATATATATTCCCAATGCAGCTGATTTTTCTATCACGGAACAAGTGGTTAAAAGCTTTGAAAGAGAAGTATTTAGGCAAGAGAATAAGCTGGAAGGGAAATTTGTTTTGACCTACGTGGGCGCTCATGGGGTGGCTAACCATTTAGAACAGCTTTTAGATGCCGCGGAACTATTGGCCGATACCAATGTTTTATTTTTGTTGATTGGCAATGGTATGCAGAAAAGGCAATTGATGGAAGCGGCACAAAAACGGAAAATTGAGAATG
>CAXBLH010000150.1:0-11345 GCA_963976315.1 uncultured Dyadobacter sp. | reverse complement strand
ATATTTGGGTCATTGGAAGCAAGCCTTTCGTCGGGAAGGCTTTTTAAATAATCTTGTAATGCCTGAATTCCGGCTCCTTGCAATGCTTTTGGTGGAACAATTTCACTAAAGCTTTTGATAGCTTCAGCTGCTTTTTTAAGTTTATCTTCAGATTGTACATTTGTGCCACCGTTTTTAACTGATGATTCAAAACTTGAAGGCAGAGTTAAAGTTTTACCGCCATACTTCTCTTCTATTTCCTTTGCTTTCTTCACTGCATCATTAAAATCAATAGAGCCGTCCCCTAATTTTTTAATTAAATCTGCGGTTTCCTGTCTTCCACTCATATCTCGGAAAATATTTGGGGTTGCCAATACTTTTAAAGCTTCAGCTAAGCCTTGAGGGTCGGGGGCAGCAGATGGTGAAACTATATTTACCGTAGAACTGGGAAATGATGTAGGCTGCACATTTTGCTGTGTGTTTTGTGGCGTTACTGCTGTAATAGGGTTAATGTCTGGCGCATTAATGGGAATAGGGTGTTCTTCCCATTTCCAGTAACGGGTGTTATCAATTTCTTCTGAAATATTGCAATGCCCGAGTTTGCCTTCTGCAAATATGCCTTTTGTTGGGAAGGATATTAATTTTTCGGTGGTAGCCCTCGTTTGCATTATCTGCGCAGCTAAATTTTCAAAATCATGTTCAGTAATTTTTTTCTTTTGCTCTAAAGCCAGCTGATTTTTTTCGGGGTCATTACTTTTTATGTTATCATATATTTCTTTTAGTTTAACAGCAGAAAACTTATCGTTAGTTATTAAAGGGTATGCTATCCTGCTTCCAAATACCTCCAACGCAATTGGCTCTACATGGTCTATGATATTGTCATTCTGTGGAGTGTTGCCCCACGGGGTTGTTTCAAATTCTTCTGCACGGTCATTAATGTCCCTGCTGAGTTCTATAAGGCGGCTGTAATAATCGTTAAATGCAGACAGATGGTTTTTTAATTTTTTAATTAATAGATGTTCAGACGAAGATAATAATTGTGAAGGTGTTTTTATTTTTTCTGGCATAGGTGGCCTGACCGATGGCCTTTTTATTATAGTAACTGTTTGAATATTTGTCCCATTGCCAGCAAACCTCCAATTCACATCCCTTTGAATTTCAACATTTATTTCACTTGTAGGATTTGGATAAAGTTGTACCCAACTATTATTGGTACTAATAGCCCTGATTTCCAAAGACAGGATATGTAAAAGATTTGATGAATCCTGCGGAATAGATGCACTTTTTTCAAACTGAAATCCAGCAATATCACGCCAGCGGATTATTGGAGTTTCACCGTTAGGATCAGAATTCAGAGCCGGAACACTTCTATCCGTTTGTAAAATGAAATAGCTCCAGTCATCATTAACGTCGTAATTATATCGAGAACTATCATTAATATTCTCGGTTAATTTATCGAATTCTTTTAAATATAATAAGGGAATCTCAGACCCATTGGTTAATCTTACATAAATCTTAATATCATTTGGCGATTTTGCTTCATTATCACCATGCAGCTTAATACCAAATTCAAATAATTTAAATTTCATATCCCCTTCCCAATAAGGCGCAGCAGGTAAAGGGGGGTTGTTTGGGTCAGAAATGCCATCATTTTTATATTGAATATTTAATAATTCAAGCTTTTCCATTGCATCAAACCCGGCTTTCAAACTCATGTCTAACAAGTTCGCTTCAATCAATGGTTTATGAAATGCCATTATATCATCAAAATTTATTTTATCAAAAGGCAACAATGCCACCGGCTTCCTATTCACCCATTCCGTTACCAACTTAAAGTGCCTTAGTATTTCATAGTATAGAATAGTAAGCGTATGGCTATGATTGTAATTGGTAAAGGTCCGTGTTTGAATACTTTCTTTTTCTTCATGCCTGGCCTGCGTTACCACGGTACTATGATATTCTTTAAGTACAGAGCTTGCCTGTGAAAAGCTATCTGCTAATTTTTGAACATTGTTTGATGCTAGATCCCGGCTTCCTGTTGAAGTAGAATGAGTGCCTTTAATATCACCCGTTAGCCCGCCACTTGCACCACCAATTAAGGCTCCTGCGATGGCGCCAAATGGCCCTCCAACGGCAAACCCGGCTGCCGCACCACTAACAGCACCGGAAATTGCTTTGCCTGCTGAAAAATCAGATTTATCAATGCCGCTGTTGCCACTTTGCATTTCCCGAAGGGCAGCAGTCGCTGTTTCTGTAATTGCCCTGTCCCGCATCTGATTATGATATAGCTGTTCTTTTAAAGAATTATCTTCGGTTCGGGCAGAAACATCCGTTCTTGACCAATCAATTATGGCAAGTTTAACAGACTCTCCTGGCGCAAGCGGCAGGCTGTATTTTATTTCGCCCAACGAATGTCCAATGGGCAATAGCGAAACTTTATACTCATCAATATATCCAAACCCGTAATTATCAGGAATTTTATACGCCTTACGAACATCTATTGAGTCTTCTCCTTTGCTAATTCTCACTACTTGCCTGAACTTGAATTCCTGCGTGGCAAAATTGGCAGGGAATAAATTTTCACAGCCATCGGCACCTATCAAAGCAGAAGGCAAAGCTGCAAACGAACCGGGGGACAAATACCAGTCTGCCAAATCCGGATTTTGCATGGCGGGCAGGTTCAATGCTTTTAAGTTTGCTTCAAACAGTGGTTTTTCAATTTCAAGCTTTGCAAGGATTACATTTGGTGTGATACGGCCTTGCATTAATGCATCAATCCTTGCATTTTCTTTGCCCATAGGGTACACATAAAATGCGTATTGCTGATCTTGAAAAAGTGGATATGGGTTTTGTGGCATACGCCGCAAATCATAAGACAAATACCCAACATGGTCTGTAGCTAATAACCCTAATGGATAAGCCGCAATTGTTTCAAAAGGGCTTTGCTCAACCGCAGGAATATCCAGTTCAGCAGCAAGGGATTTTATAACTTTTGAAATGAGTACCTGCTTTTTTTCATTAGGCATTGCAAAAAAATCATTTTTAATTTTTTCCGTCAATTTTGAGATGAAAGTTTTTTTATCTTCATCGCCCATGGCATTCCAATAAGCAGCGCCAATATATTCTTCAATATATTCAGTTATCCATTGTTTAACGGGGGCATCTGCCGGAATATCTATGCTCAGTACAATTAAAGAACCATCAACAGGTTCTTGTTTCTTTCTGCCTATAACTGCTATTTCTGCATATACAGGCATCCGCTTAATCGGGTTGTTATTTGACTTATCAAAAACAAATACCGAAAAATGAGTTTGAGTGATTTGAGTTACTGTATTCATGATTCATGTAAAATAATTTTTAAATTATTTTGATCCTTCACTACTACTGAGGTCGCCACTGTGTTTCGCACAACAACCTTATTTACAAAACCCATAGCGTCTATTTCTCATAAGATCGGTATAGATATTTTGCACTAATCTCATAGTCAGTAATTTACGTCTTATGAGTAGCGAGTTCCATTATCCATTAGTAATCGTTTGTAAACATTGGTTGTCATTAAAACACGTTGTTAATGGTTCGTTACCAACTAAATCAACCCCATATTCAAATCTATCAGAAAAAACTAACCTATACCTAATTGAACACCAATCCCCCACAAAACCACCAGCGCAATATGAAGTTACTTATTTCTACCTATTTTTGTGGAACATTTTATCCAACGGTCAAACAACATGTTCAAATATTTATTTTTCGTTTTTATTACCTTATCGTTCCTTTCGCATGCTGCGGATACTGCTTTTGAAGTCACTTATGAGTCGTCCAGTAATGGAAAAGTGAGTCCTAGGCAAAGTAAGATGATTTATCATGCGGGTTTGGTGTATTATGATGAAAGTGAGCCACGTATCAGCACTTTTACGGATTATAATAAAAGCGAAAATATTACCATTTTAGAAGCACCTGGCGAAGAGCCCATGATGCTATTAACGCCTTTTTCTGAACTTCCGCAGCCTACTTTTGATTCCAAACCAGAGACCATTTTGGGCTATAAATGCCAATATGCCCGTTTTAGCTATTTCTCCAATACCATTGAAGTATGGTATACCGAAGCGGCCGAATTGCGAGGTTCTCCTATGAATACTTTTTTGCCGAGCAGCAAAGCGCTCGTTTTAAAGCTAGTCTATAACGGAAACCGTGAAACGCGAGCCATTGGTATCGAAAAAGTGGCAAAACCTGCGTCGGTAAGTGCCTTATTGCAGAAAGCAAAGGTCGTGACGTCACCCGTATTTGAAGAAGCCAAAATTAATGGTCGTTTTACCAGGCTATCCATTTTTGACGGAGACACGCTGAACTGGGATCCCAAATTACCAAAACCGTCGATCAACGACTTGCAAGATAACACTACCTACCGACTAGACAATGGCGTGGTATTGATGAAGCGAATCACGTTAGATACCAACTTGTTAGGACATCATGACGTATTTGTAAAACTAAAATTGACTTCCAATGATGATGCCTATGACCGTACTGGAACCGTTTTTTTAATACCCAACACGCCTGAAAACAATAGCTCTATGCTAGATCGGTTTTTGGGGAATGAGGCCACGTTTCCAACCATCACGGATGCGGCAGGTAAGGTGTATGAAGGTATCACGAACGGGGCACACTATGCGTTGCCTATTGAGCTCATGCGATTCATCACTTCTTTTGGGGCTGGGTACTTTAACGACAAACGGGTGATTAACAATTACGATTGGGCACCTGATGTTACCTACAAACAGGATATTACGGAGCTCATACCCAGCAATACAACTTCTTGTTGGATAGGGGTTCATATTGGTACCTACTCAAAAGGAGGTCATAAAGTGGATGTAGAATTGGACTTTTACCCCAATTCCGAAGGGGGTAAAGCCGCGCCAAAACATTTTGTAAAGCCATTATTTAGTACGCTAAACTTTGTAAACAAACAAAATTTTCATTCCTTTTTCAGGGAGAATGCGCTTTCAACCTCTTTTGATATTCCCGAAAACTCGGAGGGCCTTTTCCTGCATTACACACCAACGGGCCATGGCGGCTGGGGGAAGGGCGATGAGTTTGTCCCACGAGAAAACCGAATTCTGATTGATGGGAAACCGTTTTTTAAGGTTACACCATGGCGAACAGACTGCGCCACTTACCGACTGAAAAACCCGGCCTCTGGGAATTTTAGAAATGGGTTGTCTTCCAGTGATTTAAGCCGCTCGAACTGGTGTCCGGCGATGCCCACTTCTCCGTATCTTATTTCACTTAAAGACCTAGAACCGGGTAAGCACACCATCAAAATTGAAATCGACCAAGGTCCAGACGAAGGTAGTAGTACCAATTCATGGCACGTAACTGGGGCGATTAGTGGGGATTTGAGCGTAAAGTAAAGGTGATTAAGGGAGGAGTTTTGCAATTATGGCAAGGAACTTATTTCTAAAATGGTAGTAATTCAGTGCGTCTTGCTTTTAATGCTAAGAGCTGTGTTGCTGAGTATGAAACACCTAATCCATGAATCCTATGTATAATTTTAAATTTTCAAGATCCATAATCTTTTTTGTTACCATCGGCTTATCGGGGCTCTCCTCCGAAGTAATGGCACAGGTTGCGCCCATTCGGGTAATCGTGTTTGGTGCACATCCAGACGATTGTGATTTAGGTGCAGGGGGTGTAGCTTATCTTTATGCACAACTTGGGCATCAAGTGAAATTTGTATCCTTGACCAATGGAGATAAGGGTCATCAGGATATAGGTGGAGGTGAACTCGCAAAAAGAAGGTATGCCGAAGCCCAAGAAGCAGGCGCTCGTTTGGGAATTACTTATGATGTGTTGGATAATCACGACGGCGAATTGATGCCCACGCTGGAAAACAGAATGTCGGTGATTAGAAAAATAAGGGAATGGAATGCGGATATTGTCATAGCACCGCGCACCAATGATTATCATCCCGATCATCGGAATACTGGTGTTTTGGTGCAAGATGCGGCCTATCTTGTCATCGTACCTAATATTTTGAGCAGTGTTCCACCACTTACCAAAAATCCTTTGTTCTTGTATTTCAAAGACCGATTCCAACGTCCCAACCCTTTTCGGCCCGATATTGCGGTTGACATTACCCCAGTGATTGAAAAGAAAATAGAGGGTTTGGATGCGCACGTATCCCAGTTTTACGAATGGCTACCATGGACCAATCAAAGCCTAAAAGATGTACC
This sequence comes from uncultured Dyadobacter sp., assembly GCA_963976315.1. Lineage (GTDB taxonomy): Bacteria > Bacteroidota > Bacteroidia > Cytophagales > Spirosomataceae > Dyadobacter. The sequence goes on along the minus strand of CAXBLH010000150.1, from coordinate 5,136 downwards.
CACCGACAAAACGGAACGTAAAAAATGGTTGTTAAATACCTTTCAGCGTAATTCGGTGAATTCGCCGGAAATTAAGCAGTCGTTAGTAAAGTGGTATGGAGCAACCAAAGCAGAAGCTGTTAAACAGGCGGAAGTTTTTGAGATATGCGAATACGGTAAGCAGCCCAATGAATCAGAGATCCGGGCATTATTTCCGATGATTAAATAGGGTTGGGGTCAGCGATTCCGACATTTTGAGGGATACGCCCCCTGGGTTGTGATTTCGTATCTTTTTCTACGAAGATGTCAGGGCTACGTCCCTGGTTTTTGTTGGTGTATTTCTAGTGTCGATGATTCCGGAAATGGACATATTTATTCGTTGTATTTTTAAAACCTTATTGAATAATTGCAATTTTGTACACCAGTATGGTTGGCGATAAACTTTGTTTGTATTGAGGAAAATCAGACTTTAATATTTTGTGGTGATTAATCCAATATTACTCTAAACGAGCATTCAAATAGGGGCGCTAGCCCTGAAATCTTCGTAGAATACAAGTAAGTTCACAAATCCCAAAAGGGGCGTAGCTCTGACATCTTTTTATGGAGGTGTTTTGCTGAAAACTTGTCTCCCGCCATAATGCCCATTCCCTGTACCACACATATTCCCCATTAATTTTTTGGCAATTGGGTGAAATTGAATTACTATTGAATTCTTACTGGTAAATCATTGATTGTAAAATGAAAAAATATTGGATTGTTACAGTTCTCCTGTTGGGCTTCGTACTTCATTCCTATGCTCAAAAAAACCTGTTTCCAGATGGTACCACAATACCCGCATGGTTTTCGGATTATAAGAAGGTCACCCTACAAGAATTGGGTAAGGCTTATGATATTGCCGATTATGGTGCTGTGGCAGATAGTGCGTTATTGCAAACAGAGGTTATCCAAAGAACGATAGATTTGGCTGCAGAAAATGGCGGAGGTGTAGTCGTTATTCCAACGGGTACCTATTTGAGTGGCGCATTGTTTTTTAAACCCAGAACCCATTTATATGTTTCGGAAGGTGGCGTTTTAAAAGGGTCGGATGATATCAAAAACTACCCTTTTATTCCATCTCGTATGGAAGGGCAGTCATTGGATTATTTTGCAGCGTTGGTGAATGCCTATGGAGTTGACGGTTTCACGATTTCAGGTAAAGGTACCATCGATGGTAACGGCTTGAAATACTGGGAAGCTTTTTGGCAACGCAGAAAGGAAAATCCGCAATGTACCAATTTGGAAGTTTCAAGGCCGCGTTTGGTGTTTATTTGGAAGTCTAATAATGTCCAGTTACAAGATGTGAAACTCCGCAATTCTGGCTTTTGGAGTAGTCATTATTACCAGTGTGACTATGTTAAAATTTTGGATTTGCATATTACCTCCCCCCACCAACCGGTGAAAGCACCTAGTACGGATGCCATTGATTTGGATGTTTGTAATAATGTGTTGATCCGGGGCTGTTATATGGCCGTAAACGATGATGCAATTGCGCTTAAAGGCGGTAAAGGACCTTGGGCAGATACAGATGCTAGTAATGGAGGGAATAGCAATATCATTATTGAGAATTGTGATTTTGGGTTCTGTCATTCGGCTTTAACGAGTGGGAGTGAAGCCATTCATAACAAAAATATTTTGATGCGGAACTGTACTGTACAGGATGCACAGCGGTTATTATGGCTAAAAATGCGGCCTGATACCCCTCAGAGATATGAATATATTTCGGTTGAAAACATTACCGGCAAGGTGTACAGCATGATTTATGTAAAACCTTGGACGCAATTTTTTGATCTGAAAGGCAGAAAAGAGGTGCCTCTTTCTTATTGCGACCACATAACGATGAAAAACATCAAGCTAGATTGTGCCATTTTTTATGACGTAGCGATTACCGAATATGACCGTTTGTCGAACTTTACTTTTAAGAATATTACTGTGAATTCTAAAAATCCGAAGTATGACAAAAGTATTATTCAAGGTTTAACCTGGGAAAAAGTAAAGGTAAATGGGCAATTAATTCCGTAGAGAAACACTGCTCAATATTTTTGGATAAAGAAAACCCCTCATTCGGTTAGAATCAGGTAGATTCAAATTGTATGAGGGGTTTTTAGCTGTTGAATTTAGATTAATTCCATCCTCCACCGAGTGCACGGTAAATATTAACGGTAGCGTGCATCTGGCCCATTTTGGTTTCGATCAAGTCAAACCGTGATTCTAATGCATCACGTTGGGTTAAAAGCACTTCCATGTAATCCGCTCTAGCTGATCGGAATAGATTGTTAGAAATCGTAATCGACTGCGTAAGTGCTTGTACCTCCTGTGATTTTAGGTTATAGCTATTTTCCAAGTTACTAATATTCGCTAGCTGATTGGTTACCTCAATCACCGCATTTAGTAAGGTACGTTCATAGTTATACACGGCCTGTATCTGTTTGGCATTGGCCGTATTATAAGTAGCCTTAATCCCGTTTTTGTTGATCAGTGGCCCAGCCAAATCACCCACCAAAGAGGCTAGCAATGATTCGGGTAACCGTGCCAAATAGATGGGATTGAAAGCCTGCAAACCGATGTCGGCGGTAAGCCCCAAAGAAGGATAAAAGTTGGCTCTTGCCACCTGTAGATCAATTTTGGTGGCCGTAAGTTCAAGTTCAGCCTGCTTGATATCGGGTCTGTTTTCCAATAACTGTGTGGGAATACCTGCTGCCACCATCATAGGAACCATATTTTCGAAATTTTCAGTGCTTCTGCTAATGGGCTGTGGGTACCTGCCGAGCAGAAAATTGATTTTATTTTCGGTTACGGTTATCTGTTGCTGGATGTCAAATTGAAGACTTCTTGTGTTAAGGACTTGTGCTTCAAAACGGCGAACCGCAAGCTCTGTCACACGGGTAGCCTCCTTTTGCATTTTTACAATTTTAAGCGCATTGGTTTGAATATCAATATTACTCTTTACGATATTCAGTTGGCTATCCAGTGCAAGTAACTCATAATAAGAGTTGGCGATTTCCGAGATCAGGTTAGTAACCATGAAGTTTTTGCCTTCAACGGATGCGAGGTACCTATTTACTGCCGATTTCTTAGCATTTCTTAGTTTATGCCAAATATCGACTTCCCAATGTGCAAACGCTGCTACCCGGAAGTCTGGTAGTGGTTCTGGAGTTTCTCTGCCGGGCTTAATATCCGTAGTAGCCTCACTAGCACCGATATTGGTATAACGTGCTGCTTTTTCAACACCTGCACCTCCACCTAAGCCTACGAAAGGTAAATATTCCCCTTTTCTTGCCATTATCTCATTTTGCGAAATGGCAATTTCCTGCTTTGTAATATTCAGTTCCTGGTTGTTGGTCAACGCAGTGTCTATTAAAGAAGCCAGGTATGGATCCGTGAAATATTCTCTCCATTGCAGCTTGCCTGAATTGGTAGAATCTGGGCTCTGCGAGCCATTATAGCTCGCAGAGATAATTTTATTCTCCGTTTTCATCACCGTGTTGGGTGCGTTACAGGAGGCGATTATGGTGGCTACGAAGGTGATTGCAACGTAGCTCGCTATGCTTTTATTTTTCATCATTATCATCGTTTGTAGGGAAGTTGTCAATTGCATGAACAAATTCATCTGTTAATGAACCATCATCTTCATCTTTGATGAGCTGCCTGCCGTCGGCTAGTGAGCCAAATATGTAGTATAACCCTGGGATAATTATTACCCCGAAAATAGTACCAAACAGCATACCACCCATTGCGGAAGCACCAATCGTACGGTTACCAATGGCACCAGCACCTGTGGCCGAAATCAATGGAATCAAACCTGCTACGAAGGCAAATGAGGTCATTAATATGGGACGGAAACGAACCCTAGCTCCTTCGATAGCCGCATCCAAAATGGTGGCTCCTTCGTGTCGTTTCTGAACCGCAAACTCCACGATCAGTACCGCATTTTTACCTAAGAGCCCGACGAGCATGATTAGTCCGATTTGAGCATAGATGTTATTTTCTAGTCCCATCAGCTGCAACAGCAGGAACGAGCCGAACACCCCGACTGGCAGCGAGAATACTACTGCCAAAGGAATAATGAAACTTTCGTATTGGGCTGCTAGTACAAAGTAAACAAACGCTAATACAATCAGGAATACATAAAGGGCTTCATTTCCACGCATCGATTCATCATAAGAAAGACCTTCGAAAGCGATGTCATAACCTTTTGGGAGGGTAGTGGCTGCAACTTCGCGAATCGCCTTAATCGCATCCGCGGTGGTATAGCCCTTGCCCGGAAGCCCTTGAATGGCCGCTGAGTTATACAAGTTGAAACGGGTAATCTCATTGGGCCCTTGTCCTTTTTTGAGTGTCATAAAGGCGGAGTAAGGAACCATTTCACCTGCTTCGTTTTTCACAAATAGTTTTAAGATATCAGAAGGAAGGCTTCGGAAACCCGGAGCAGATTGCACATATACTTTAAAGAACTGGTTGAACTTAATAAAACCTTGTTCGTAAGTACTACCAATCATAATGTTCAAGTTGTCCATCGCTTTTCCAATGGAAACCCCTTTTTGCATCGCCAGTTTATTGTCCATTTGCAATTCATACTGAGGGTAATTGGCTGCAAAGAAGGTGAACAGACCCGTAAGCTCTTTACGCTTGGCCAAATTGTCCATAAATTCTTTATTGATCTTATCAAACTCATGGTAATCTGTTTCACTGGTTTTATCTAAAAGACGCATAGAGAAACCACCTGAGGTACCAAATCCAGGAATGGCTGGTGGCTCAAAGAATTCTACGGTTGCTCCAAGGTTTTTCGATTTCACTTCTAGTTCTTCCATGATCTCTACTACGTTAAGATCTCGCTCCGACCATGGTTTTAAGTTTATCAAACAGGTACCCGCATTAGAACCTCGGCCTTCTGTCATGATTTCATATAAATTGTACTTTGATCTTCATTTGGTATAAAACCAGCTGGAAGAATGTCATTTACAAATACTGTTCCCAAACAGAAAGCGATTAATACCGCAAAGGTCACCACTCTTCGGCTAACGATTAGTTTCAATAAACCCACATACCAGCCAGTCATTGTATCAAACCCACTATTGAATTTGTCCAGACCGCGACTTAGAATATTTTTCTTTTTAGCAT
>CAXBLH010000149.1:0-11382 GCA_963976315.1 uncultured Dyadobacter sp. | reverse complement strand
CGAAATTTGGGCACTTCTCAGCTTTAATGGATCAATTGCTATTTCGTATTGTTTTACAAATCCACCAAAACTGCTTACATCAGCTACACCTTTTGTGCCCAAGAGTTGTCTGCGCACAATCCAGTCCTGAATACTTCGCAGCTCCATGGGAGGATACTTCTTTTCGAATCCTTCCGATGCATGGAGTGAATACTGGTAAATCTCACCAAGCCCAGTTGTTATCGGCCCCATATCAGGAATACCAACACCGGAAGGTATCTGCTCAACGGCACTTTTTAGCCTCTCTGAAACCTGCTGCCGTGCCCAGTATACGTCAACGCCGTCATTAAAGACAACCGTAACAACAGAAAGCCCAAATCTGGAAATCGATCGGATCTCTTCTGTACTTGGAATAGTAGCCATGGCTTGTTCTACCGGGAAAGTTACAAGACGTTCCACCTCCTGGGCAGCCAAAGAAGGGCTTGTTGTAATAATCTGTACCTGATTGTTGGTAATATCAGGTACTGCGTCAATAGGTAGCTGAGTAAGTGAGTAAATTCCCCAAATTGTTAGTGCTAGGGTGAAAATCCCAATAATCAGCTTATTGTGAATTGAAAAATGAATGATTTTATCTAACATTAGATTTTAGCTTACGTGTATGGATGAGCTTCAACGGCAACCGAAATTCGGGTGCGTCAATGAAGCTAAATCATGAAAAATACAGGTAGGCTAAACGCGAGGCGGCTGCCAGATGGAGGTCAGATCACCGCTATGGGTGCGGCTAAGGTAGGCAAAATTGATGTCTTCGAATACGCTAAAAGCTGCTTTGGCAGGTAAAGTGGTAATTTGCTGTTGCATGGAGACACTTGCGCAGCAGGTACAGGTACAAAATGGTGTACAAAGATCTATGTCAGCTGTTTTCTGGTGCGCTTGATCAGCTTTGATCACATTAACCACAGTACCACGTTCTCTCGTCTGCACTGAGTCCTTGCAGGGAATGCAGGAAAGTGCAGTCGTGTAAATGGCCAATACGATTAAAAGGATACGCATCATACTGCAAATATAATTTAAAGGAAAGTGCAACAGGTATGCAGAAATGAAATAATATTTGTAAAAAAATAGAAACGCCAACAACAGCGCAAAAATTTTCATATTAACAATGAAAAGCAAAAAGGTAATTCCCAGCCAAACCAACCGGATAAAACCAAAAAGATCGCCATACAGCGGATTTAAGAAAGCCTCAAAGCCAGCCAAACCGAGAATTTTTATGATGGTTGCATATGGGTTGATCGCCGCGTTCATGTTGGCAGCTATTTTTTTCAGGTTAAGGCACTTCTTCGTGGCGCACTGGAAGTAAAACTAATGGGTATTGATAAGAATACTTTTGCTGCCTGTGTATTATCTTTGCAACATGAAGTGGTTTGTTTACAGTTTTTCGCTTTATCTGCTGATCCTCTCAGGCGTTACCTGTAATGCCTCAGACGATTGTTGTAAAGATGAATTCCCATCCGAAACATCTGCTGGCCATCAGGATGATTACGACCATAAATCCCAAAGCCCGTGCAGTCCCTTCTTCGCATGCGGCACATGCCATAGCGTTCTCACACCAGAATTAAGTTTCGATTTCCAGCAGCCTTTCACATCGACAAGAAAACTTCTATTTTTTTACCGTGAAATCTCATTTACTGATTTAAACCTCTCATTTTGGCAACCGCCGCAAATAAGCTAATTCCCTTCTATTTGAGTCGAAGCTAGCTGCAATGAATTTTTGCTTGCCAGCTGGTTATTATTTAAAAACTTACCGGATTCTAATGAAAAGAGCTTTCAGCCTGATGCTATTGCTGTGTACTTATAATATATGCGCGGCCCAAAATAATCTTACAGCGGTTATTAAAGACGCTGATTCAAAACAGCCGCTTGCTGGCGCAACGGCACAAATAACTAAAACCAACATTGGTGCAGCTACCAATGAAAACGGTGTATTGACTGTTACCGGAATACCAGACGGGGCCCAAGTCTTTACTTTCAGCTTTATTGGCTATGAATCAAAGAATCAAACCATCACTTTTCCCGTAAGTGGTGACACGCTGATAATTACTCTTGAAGCGGGTGACGAAGAATTGGAAGAAGTAGTCATTTCTTCCACCAGAAGTTCACGGACGATTCAAAGTATCCCGACTCGTGTTGAATTTATTGGTGGAGAAGAATTGGAGGAGAAAGGAAACATGAAGCCTGGTGATATCCGGATGATGCTCAACGAAAGCACCGGTATTCAAACCCAGCAGGTCTCTGCCACATCTGCCAATTCAAGTATCAGGATCCAGGGGCTTGACGGGCGCTATACCCAGATCCTGAAAGACGGATTCCCACTCTACGCAGGTTTCTCAGGCGGACTTGGCCTTTTACAAACGCCCCCCCTGGATTTAAAACAAGTGGAAGTGATCAAGGGTGCATCCTCGACGCTTTATGGAGGCGGCGCTATTGCAGGACTTGTCAATCTGGTATCCAAAGCACCAGGTGAAGAAAAAGAACTGCGTTTTCTGATCAACGGCACGTCTGCTGGTGGATTGGATCTAAACGGTTTTTACAGTAAAAAATTTGAGAAAGTGGGCTTGACTGTGTTTGCTTCACGGAATACAAGCAAACCTTACGATCCATCCAGCTCAGGATTTACAGCCATTCCCAAGACTGAGCGCTATGTGTTTAATCCGAAGCTGTTTGTCTATTTCAGTCCAAGGACCAAATTAAACATAGGTATCAATACCGTCTTTGAGGACCGTACTGGCGGGGATATCAAATACATCAAAGGAGACGGCGACAACGTGCGTAGTTATTTTGAGAAAAATAAAAGCAACCGGTTTTCAACCCAACTGAGCTTTGAGCATCAGTTCGACGATAAAAACACGCTGACTGTTAAAAATTCTATTAATAATTTTAACAGAAAAATCAGTATTCCAGGATACATCTTTGACGGCAAGCAGCTTTCGACCTATTCGGAAATTTCCTTTAACAGCAACCATGAGAAGTCCGATTGGGTTACTGGTTTCAATGTCTATACTGATCAGTTTAAAGAATCCCCCAAAGATGGTTTTGTAAAAAGGGATTATACACAAAACACAGTCGGTGGATTTGTTCAAAACACATGGCAAACCAATGATTGGCTTAAAATAGAGACTGGGGTTCGGGGTGACTATGTGATTGATTATGGATTTATCTTTCTTCCGCGCGTTTCAAGTTTGTTTACCATAACTCCCAAGCTTACCTCACGCCTGGGTGGCGGACTTGGCTATAAAACGCCAACAATATTTACAGAAGAAACCGAGCGCAGGCAGTTCCGTTCTGTGCTGCCAATTAGCCCTGACGCCAACGAGCTTGAAAAGTCCTATGGAGCAAATTTTGATGTAAACTACCGCACCAATTTTGGTGAGCTAAGTTTTAGCGGCAACCAGCTTTTCTTTTATACCAGGATCAATAATCCCCTCTTACTGGATAACACCGCAAACAGCAGCGTCTTCCGCTTAATCAATTCAAATGGGTTTGTAGACACAAAAGGCTGGGAAACCAATGTCAAATTAGGCTATCAGGATTTCAAGTTGTTTGTGGGGTACACCTTCACCGATGCGCAGTTAAATGAAAACGGTGTGAAACGTGTTAACCCTTTGACAGCTAAACACCGCTTGAACAATGTTTTGATGTATGAAGTAGAAGATAAATGGAAGATTGGTCTGGAAGCTTATTATTACAGTAAACAGTCACTTAACGATGGCAGTAAAGGCAAACCATACTGGATCTTTGGCTTTATGGCAGAAAGGTTATGGGAGAAGTTTTCTTTGTTTGCAAACTTTGAAAACTTTACCGATACCCGACAAACCCGATTTGGCAGTATTTACAACGGAACTGTTACAAGCCCCGTATTTAAAGATATTTATGCCCCACTCGACGGTTTTGTCATTAATGGAGGTATCAAGCTCAATTTATAAGCAAACAGCCTGCATTCAATAATGAACCAGATTATTTTGGGCAGTATTGCCCTGAGCGTTATTCATGCACTGATTCCCAGCCACTGGCTTCCCTTTGTTACCATAGGAAAGGCCCAGGGCTGGGGCCTTCGGCAGATCTTGCGAACTACGCTGCTGGCCGGAGCTGCGCATACACTGAGCACGACCATTTTTGGCCTCTTGGCGAGCTTTGCAGGTTTCCAACTGGCAGAAAATCAGCATATCATTGCACAGCGAGTCGTTCCGCTGTTTCTTTTGGTTTTGGGAATATGGTTTATCATGCGGCATTTAAGGGGAGATGATCACAGTCACATCGATGAAAAAATGGTAAAAGGCAAGACATACAGACAGTTGGTGATTTCACTTATTATTATGATGTTTCTTTCACCATGCTTTGAAATCAGCGCCTACTTTTTAAGTGCTGGTACGATAGGCTCGATGGCAGTAGCAACCATCATCGTTATTTATAACGTTCTCACCATAGCCGGTATGCTAATAATGGTCGCGCTGGCAAACCACGGGATAAATAGATTGAATATTCACTGGCTGCAACACAATGAGCAGCTACTTACCGGTCTGACATTATTTTGTCTGGCGATTTTTACCTTTTTTATCGAGCTATAAAAGAATATGGAACAGATAACAAAAAACAGAAAACCTGCCGCCCACTGCTGCAGCTCTTGTGATGATCACACGGAAGAAAATCAAAATGTAGTTACAAACGAGGTTAAACATAATCATGACAACCAGCAGCATGAAAACTGGATGGACCACTGGCCACTTTTAACGTCACTGCTAATCCTGCTAGCCATGCTGACCCTTGAATTTGGGTTTAAATTCAAGTTTAACAATGCGATCGAGCTGGGCATTTTCTCGGTTGCCTACCTGCTTTCGGGATATAATGTCCTTGGTCTGGCCTTCAGAAAAGCCAAAAGACTTGATTTCTTTAACGAATTCTTTCTGATGAGTGTAGCTACTATTGGTGCATTTGCCCTCGGTTCTTATAGTGAAGGAGTTGCCGTAATGGTCTTTTATTCAATCGGGGAATGGTTCCAGGATTCAGCAGTAAACAAAGCCAAACGCAGCATCAAGGCACTACTCGACATTCGTCCCGATAGTGTCAACGTCATCCGGCAGGGCAACTTACTAAACGTCAAACCATCACAGGTTGCGCTTAACGAAGTAATTCAGGTCAAACCTGGTGAAAAAGTAGCTCTGGATGGAGAGTTGCTATCTGACAGAGCCACTTTTAATACTGCGGCACTAACAGGAGAAAGCAAACCTGATTCCAAATCCAAAGGTGAACAGGTACTGGCTGGGATGATTAATCTTAATACCGTTGCTGAAATTAAGGTAGTTGCCCTGTTTCGTGACAGCAAGCTAAGCCGGATTCTAGAAATGGTCCAGGACGCAACGGCAAGAAAATCTCAGACACAGCTGTTTATTTCCAGGTTCGCTAAGGTTTATACACCAATCGTTTTTGCTCTTGCCGTACTTGTTGTTGGCCTTCCTTACTTTTTTGTTTCGGATTATGTTTTCAGGGACTGGCTCTATCGCGGTCTGGTATTTCTTGTGATCAGCTGCCCATGTGCACTGGTAGTATCCATTCCCCTGGGTTACTTCGGAGGTATTGGATTAGCGTCAAAAAATGGTCTCCTTTTTAAGGGATCTAACTTTTTGGACGTAATGACAAAAATCAATACCGTTGTCATGGACAAAACTGGTACCCTTACCAAAGGCGTGTTTAAAGTGCAAAAGGTTGTTACCAATGATTATGATGAAAAAGAATTAATGCAATTCGCCGCTGCAGTTGAAAGCAAGTCCACCCATCCTATTGCAATAGCCATTACCGATTATGCAAAAAATTCCTTTTCAGAAATTAATATTAAAGATGTAGAAGAAGTTGTCGGCCATGGCCTTAAAGGTAATTTAAATGGAAAGCAAATTCTTGCAGGTAATACCAAGCTACTCCAAAAATTTAATGTGGCTTATGATTTGCAAATAGATCAGGAAGCGGACACTATTGTTGTTATTTCCATTGATAATAAATATGCAGGCTACATTCTCATAGCTGACGAAATCAAAGAGGACGCCCGGCAGACCATCCAAGATTTGGCAAAACTAAATATCCGAACTGTAATGCTCAGTGGTGACAAACAAAGCGTTGTCGATAAAGTGGCCAGAGCAATCGGGATTGATCAGGCGTTTGGAGATCTTTTGCCAGAACATAAAGTTCAAAAAGTTGAAGCTCTAAAAGGTGAAGGCCGCCACATAGCTTTTGTAGGTGATGGAGTGAATGATGCGCCGGTCGTGGCTCTTGCGGATGCCGGCATAGCCATGGGAGGTTTAGGAAGCGATGCAACCATTGAAACCGCTGACATTGTCATTCAGAATGATCAGCCATCTAAAATTGTAGATGCAATTAAAATAGGCAGAATTACCAAAGCTATTGTTTGGCAAAACATCACATTGGCTATGGGGATCAAAGTAATTGTGCTCGTTTTAGGTGCCGGAGGGATCGCTACACTGTGGGAAGCAGTTATTGCAGACGTTGGGGTGGCCTTACTTGCAATTTTAAATGCTGTGCGAATTCAGAGAAAAAAACTGTAGATAAAGTGACTGAAGTGCATTGCATCCATCAGTCACCTTATAGATTGTGTGGCAGTCTTTTACAAAAAGACGCACTCTGGGATATAAAGTGTATTCAATCATCAAAAGCTCCACAAGCAAATCACGTAAGGGCAAAACAAGTTAGATGTTAATTATTGATTACTAAACTTCATAGCGTTAGCACATTATCAAAACCCGCGTGAACCCTTGTGTTAAATTAGCATGAAAATTTATGATAATCTCAGAAATCGCCTCATTTAAGATATACATTAAGTAAATGGCAAGGTTTGCACCATTGTGTTTTTATGCTTAATGGATCAAAGGTAGCGCGTTTATCCAAATACAGAAGACGACCGCCTGAATGTCTTTTTTGATATTCACATCCAAATTACAGATTAAGGCATATGGTTTATAATATAATGAACTTTATCAAGCGTTTAGTAGCGCACACAAAGGAATTTGCTGAGATCGCTAGACTACAGTAACCACCGATTAAACGAACTCATCACTGCAAAATATCTCTCTTAAACAGTGCAAAACAATTCTAAAATTCACATAAGCCTAATAGCGAAATAGCTGCTTCTTGGGAAGCAGCTATTTAATTTAATATTCACTTGGTAGTAAAATCACATTATCTACCACATAGATTTTAATTTCGTCTAACGGAAAGTCGGTGTATCCAATTGGTTTCGTGAATAGTATGCGGTCGTTACCATCATCGCAAGTAAGGACAGCAGTAGATCCTTCAGGATCTACTTTAAGATTCCAAACCTGAAATTCCTCATTTTTGATCCGGGGATGATACTGCTGAAATGTAATTTCATCAATGAGCCAGTACGCTCCAGCTTTTTGAGCAACATATTTAATTCCATCAGTATACAACGTGTTTTTTACGACGGGGTGCCGGTACCATTGCTCAGTTCCTGTAAACCCAGCCAGATCCTCTTTGGTTAATTGTTCAGTGTTCATATTTTTTCCCTTTAATTGCCCTTCCACCGTTGGAGAACGATACAAACAGGCACTAGGCGGAAGGCTGATTAGGCAACATCAACACGGGAGCAAAGCGAATGGATCGGGCAGCATGATTGCCGTTCAGTGTGCCTAGTGCAACTTGTGTCGTTTCTCTCAGGCGGAAGGGTATATTAGAAGGCGTTTAAAATGCTACTTAAATTATCGGCAGTCATCTTTTTCAGCAGTAAATTACCGAACAGAAAGGGTGAAACTGTACCGATTTAAAGTATAGATTTCAAAAAAGCGCTGTTGCCAGTTTCCTCCATGATTTATAAATCTAAAAAGTGTACCGATTTAAACATTAGTTTATTTCAGTACACATTCTTATCTTCATGTCTATGAAAGTTCCAGAAGCGAAATCTCAAAAAGACGACGCGTCGCCCCTCTCCCCTCAGGCGATTATTTTTACCCGTGTCTCCAAAAATGTCCAAAACTATCAACGACAGATTGATGACTTAACTGCATACGCAGTTAAGCAAGGTTGGGTAGTAACTGGCGTGATCTCAGAGAAGATTTCCGGAAGCAAAAGCAATGAAGATCGAGGGGCCATCGCCCAGCTGTTGGAATCGGCCAGACTTGGCAAGTTTAAAAAAGTGCTGGTTTCAGAAGTATCGCGCCTGGGTAGAAGGCCCTCACAGACGCACCAGGTACTAGAACAATTGACGAACCTTAAAATTTCGCTCTATATTCATCAATTTAACATAGAAACGCTTTTACCAAATGGTAAGCTAAACCCAGCCGCCTCCATGATTTTTTCTATTACGGCAGATATGGCTCGGCCGGAAAAAGAAACCCATGTTGAACGGGTGATCAGTGGTATGCAGTTGGCTAAAAGAAACGGACAGAAGTTTGGAAGAAAATCCGGACCGCTCTATACAGAAGCTCAGCTGTTACGGAAATATGCCAAAGCAGTAAAAGATTTACAGTTGGGGGTTAGTATACGAAAAGTGGCTAAGATTTACGGAATATCTGCCGATACGGTACAACGGATTAAAAAGTTAACAAAAACTCCAATTCCTGAATTACCGGATTAGACAAACTAGCTACGGCACAGAACAACTATTTACACGCATCCTTTAAACTTCTATCTTTTAAATTTAGCACCCTTTAAAATGCCATACATTATCCACGGATTGGAATTCAAAACAAAAAAGCAGCTGGAAGCCTATGCAAAGGATATTCTATATTCAGGTACTTTAAATGAACCAGTGACTGGACCGGATTTAGCCTTTATGTATGACTACTTCAAAAAGATGCACGTTGAGTTTGAAATGAAAGAAGGTTGCGGTTTGCAAAGCATTGTTAGGATTACGGAGCCCCTATACGGCAAGTACCGCGGTTTTAAACTTGTCAGGGTTGATGGATCTGATACCGACATATCTTATATACTTTCCAATATCACAAAGAAGAATCTGCTAAGGGATTTGAAGCAGGCACTCAGAGCAGCAGTTGAGCCGCAGCTCCAGACCTATAAGTTAGCCCAACTGGACGAAAATCCACAGATCAAATGTCCGTTTACCTCTGAACAACTCTATTATGGACACAGCCATGTAGATCATCACGAGCCCACTTTTGAACAGTTAGCTTCAACATTTATTCAGATACATAACTTAGATGACCAAAAGATTAAAGAAATTATCTCTCACCCGGCTGACAACCAGCTTCTGCCAGAACTAACCGATGAATCATTGAAACATAGCTTTTGCGAATTCCACGAAAAAAATGCAAAACTGCGGCTGCTATCACCGTTGGGGAATTTGTCTCATGCGAAGATTAGTACAGCTATTTAGCCTAAAACAGGTGAACTCCAAATCCAATACACTGGGCTTCAAAAATGGCGCCTCCCGTATGACGCGTTCATCTCGGAAGACATCTTAGGGTGAAACCATTGTCACTTGAGATTTTATGGTTCTCCTAACTAATACTTAATACAATATATTGATTATCAATTCCAAAGGTTAAACTTGGTGCTTTATAAATTGAGGTGTATCAAATGTTGGCACTATGCTAGGCATATCAACTTTGACTGATATAGGCATAGGGAAATCCACCCCCATTATTATTGCTTCTCCTGAACCGAGGGATGGTAAAAATGCCAAAGTTTCTTTATTTGCTGTTGAACACGAGCTGGCGATTGCTTCTTTATCTTGATGGTTAATTAACCTATGGGTTACAAAAGTACCCATCTGACTTAATGTACCAACAGGTATATCTCTTGGCATCTGGGTAGAAAGGCATAGAAATAATCCATACTTCCGACTTTCCTTGGCGATATTATCAAATGCGTTTAACTCCGTACTTTCAAAGTATTCATCCTTTACCTTTTTGTTCAAAAACTGGTGAGCTTCATCAACAAAAACAACTAAAGGGTTTTTTCGAAATATATTCGTCCTTGATTTGTTAAGTAAAAATTTCCCAAGGGAGTTAGCCAAAATTTCCCTAACCTGGAAGTTATACGGGACATTCTCAAATCCTATTCTTAATACATTTAAGTCCGGATTATCGATAAAATCATTTATTTTAGTAATTAGGTTGGTTGTTTGGGGATTATCAAATCCAAACATACCAGAAAAATCAGCATCAGATAGTATATTGTTAATACGTACAATCAAGCTAGTTGCGTTACTAAAGTTTCGCTCATCCCTAGCATTTGACCATTTATTATCAAAAATTTGAAAACACTCATTAGTAACTTGCTTATGCAAAAGCCTAATGTTAAAATGGTTATTAGAAAAATCTTCAACTACCGATTTGTAAGTAAAATAAGCATTATTATATGGGGCAGTGAAATTACTTTGTTTGACAACAACACCATTGTTTAAAATAACATGCTGTTCTCTAAAAGTAAAAATATCGTTGACTCCATTATTCGAATGCCCATTATCTGGAATATTTGCCATTAAACAATGAGCTACTTTAAGGGACTTTATTGCCTCTAATAATACTGGTTGTTGAACCTGACCTGACGGTCTAAACAAAACAAAAAAATCATTTATGGTTAAATTTTGGTATGGGAAATAGCTATCACTAATCAATACGGAATGGTCAACTTTTGGATGATTGTCAAAGGAAGAGTACTCACCAGTAGGATCAAGAATAATCGCTTTCGCATTTGAGGAAATAATTCCTTCAATAAATTTACTTATCGTATAACTTTTCCCTCCTCCAGTAGTGCCAACAACCGCACAATGACGGCTAAATAAAGCCTGTAAAGAAATATCAACAGGTACATTTTTATCATATATCAAATTCCCCATTCTAAATGTTGGTGAATTTTCTATATTTTCAGGTTTTATTCCAAAAGTTTTAAAATGTGTTGATAAAAATTCAGTTGAGCAAATAAACACCTTTGATCCAATCAATGGTAGGCTATTTACCCCCTTTTCAATACATTCTGGATTGAATAAATCAAAACTAAGTAAAATTTCAATCCTACCAATCGGATGAAATTCCTTAGTAGAAAATGTCCTTTCACTTAATTCTAACCGTTCCTTTTCTGGTAAAGAAATTTCTAATATTTTACCTAAAAATCCTCTCTCCTCTCCTTCAATGACTATGTAATTTCCAACTAAACCGCCACGCAGTGGCTCAGAATGGTGAATAAAAGTCTTCATCAGGATCGACGATGGAAAATGGACCTTAACAAAGTTGGGAGACACAAAATTAATATACCCCAAAAAATGACTATGATTAAACGGACTACTAGTCATATCAATGGGTCGGTATGTTTATTACATATTCCGGCGAAAGTGAGCCACCTATTCCGGTTTAAAGTGAGCCACCT
>CAXBLH010000148.1:0-11422 GCA_963976315.1 uncultured Dyadobacter sp. | reverse complement strand
CTATCGTCGTACTGGCTATCCTGTTTTGTTTGATCCAAGGAATCCAGAAATGGCACCGGGAGGTATGGTTCAACCTCCAATTAATGGTAACCCTGACTTCCCAGGAGCACAAGCAGCAGTGCCAGTTCAGCTATCACGTGACTATCCAAGATCTCTTCCTTGGCCAACGGATGAACTCAATGTTAACCCATCTGCTCCTTCTCAAAAAGCTCCTTCTACCTTCAAGGTATTCTGGGACAAGAAGTAATGTTCATTTTAAATGTTAAATAGAGATATGAAAAATATAAAATTAATTAACGGACTACTCCTTGCATTGGCACTTTTTGTGGCTTCCTGTAGTTCAGATGGAGATGGCAATTTACCAGACTTATCAAGAGTACCCGTTCCCTTGATCACACAAGCGGAAAACTCGGACGTCCTTATCCAAGAACCAGCCGACTTTAAAGGTAAATTTATCGTAGATCTTTATTTTAAAGATGATATAAAGCCTAAAAGTATCGATGTAGTTATTGCGAAAAATGGCGCTTACGATAAAGTAAAAGTATTACAAGCCAATGTTACCGCATACCCTACCACAGTAGATATTGATGCCGCTAAAATTGCAACCGCTTTTGGAATAAATGTTTCCGACATTATTCCCGGAGATTATTTTGAAATTGGTGCGAACATTACGACTCAGGATGGTAAGCTTTCTCAGGCATTCCCATTGGTAGGAAACCAATTTGCTGCTGATATTGCAAACTTCCCAGGATCAAACTTAAACATTAAGTATCCGGTAGTTTGCCCACTTGATATGGATGCATTTGTGGGAGAATTCACCATCGATGATCCGTTATTCTGGGAAGCTTCTTATCCAGTTACTGTTACCCGTGAAGGAGAAAATGATTTGATCATTACTGGATTTGTGGAAGATCCAGCTGCAAAAATCAAAATCACCGTTAATCCCCAAACAACCAAGATTAGCGTCCCGAAACAAATTTTTGCTCCTGCTTTTGTTGGATATACTAATGGTTCCGCAGCGGGGTCAGGTGAAATTAATGCTTGTGCTAACACCATCACTTTAAATTTAACGTACACGGTGGACCAAGGTAGCTTTGGTACCTATGGACTTACCATTCGTAAGTAGTTAAATCTTTATTAAAGCAAAAAACCTTTCTCGCAAGCGGGAAAGGTTTTTTGCTTTAGGCCATTAAGAGCCTGTTTAAAGATTTTTTTATGCAGACCTAGTACATTCAAAGACTAGAAGCTCACTATAACCCAGAAATTGGTTTCAGAGTGAACTTGACGGCTAATTGCAATTCGCAACAATTCGGAGTTAAGTCTAATATTACAGCCACTCCGTTATAATCTGTGTTAAACTTAAGATATAAAAATTGGAACTAAACCAGTAGAAAACGAAGGGCACACTTCTTAAAACTGGTAAATAAGAAATTTTGAAATTTCATTATTTTCGTATATTGCCCCTTTACTATTTCTAAACATGACCAATGGAGCTAATTAAAGAATTCGACAAACAGGGTAATTTTTTGTTCAAATATAGAGGTACTCTGCCCATTATTATTTTAGTACTTGGACTTTATGTTCATGCCAGTGTTAAATCTGAAAGCGAATCCTACCTTACAAATGGGTACGCTAATAATACCTATGAATTCATTTGTCTAGCCATTGCACTATTAGGATTATGGATTAGGGTGCTCACCATTGGATACGCCCAAAAAAACACTTCCGGTAGAAACACCGCAGCCCAAGTAGCGGATTCTTTGAACACTTCGGGAATGTACTCAACAGTACGACACCCCCTGTATGTTGGAAATTTCTTTATGTGGCTTGGCGTGGCCATGCTTACAGAGCATACCTGGTTTATCATTGCCTTTATACTTGCCTATTGGCTGTATTACGAAAGAATTATGTACGCTGAAGAACAATTTATAAGTAAAAAATTTGGAAAAGCCTTTACGGATTGGGCAGCTGTTACACCTGCCATGATTCCTAATTTCGCTAAATGGAGTAACCCAAATCTAACGTTTTGTACCAAAAAAGTACTGCGTCAAGAAAAAAATGGTTTTGCCGCTATTTTTATTCTGTTTTTCATTTTTGATGTAGTCGCAGAATACTATACCTACGATGATATAGAATTCCGAAATAGGCACTGGTTGGTACTTTGCATCCTGAGTGTTATCGTCTATTTTGTCCTAAAATTCCTCAAAAACACGCCCTACTTAATATCAGAAGATAAGCGATAATTATTAAACTTTGTTTTCTTATGTTAAATTTACGTTCAGCATAAGAAAAAAAAATTATGGAATTCCAAAAAAGTGAACGCCTTAACAATCTTAAATATGAGATAAGAGGTACTACGTACGAAAAAGCATTAAAACTTGAAAGTCAAGGTTATAAAATTCATAACTTAAACATAGGCAACCCAGCGCCCTTCGGATTCGATGCGCCTAACGAGATCGTCCATGACATCATCATGAACCTCCGAAACGCACAAGGTTACTCCGATTCCCGTGGTCTATTTGCTGCACGAAAAGCAGTAATGCATTACACCCAAACCATTGGAATCCCAAATGTTGCCATTACCGATATTTTTATAGGCAATGGTGTTAGTGAGTTAATATTGCTTTCCATGCAAGCCTTACTTAATCCGGGCGATGAAATATTAGTTCCATCTCCAGATTATCCTTTATGGACTGCCAGTATTGCATTAAGTGGCGGTAAACCTGTTCATTATATTTGTGATGAAGCGTCTGACTGGAACCCAGACATAGACGATATAGCCAGCAAAATAACCCCAAAGACTAAGGGTATAGTTTTAATCAATCCTAATAATCCTACTGGGGCTGTATACGAAAAGGATACACTTCAGAAAATTGCCCGTATAGCGGAGGAACATGGTCTTATCATTTTTGCCGATGAGATTTATGATAAAATTCTTTACGATGGGGCAGTGCACCATCCTATGGGCACACTAGTACACGATACCCTTTGTGTTAGCTATGGTGGCTTATCTAAAAATTACCGTTCCGCTGGCTTCCGTGGGGGCTGGATGATACTGAGCGGTGCAAAACACAAAGCTAAGTCTTACCTTGAAGGTATCTTACTTTTGGCGAGTATGCGTTTATGCGCCAATGTCCCGACCCAGTATGCTATACAAACCGCCTTGGGGGGACATCAAAGTATTACCGAACTAGTGGCTCCTACGGGGCGTTTGCATAAGCAAATGAACTTGACCTATAACCGCCTGACCGCCATTCCTGGCATTACCTGCGTAAAACCAAAAGGATCATTATATGTTTTTGCGAAAATAGATCTGTCTAAATTTAGGTTAGAAAACGATGAGCAGTTCGTCTATGATCTACTAAGTGAACAAAAGGTACTGGTGGTGGCAGGTTCTGGATTTAACTATCCTCACAATGATCATTTCCGAGTTGTATTTTTACCTTCTCTGGATGAGCTAAACGAAGCGATTGACAAACTTCAATTCTTTTTGGAAAGCAGACGAGTGCTGACTACCAAAGCAAATGAAGTCATTGTTACTGAATAATAGTAGAAACTGATATGGCCTTAAACTCTGCCGAAAAGAAAAAACAACGACTGTTTTTAGTACTTTGTGGTATTTTCTTAACCAATGCACTGATTGCAGAAATTGTGGGAGGAAAAATCTTTTCGGTAGAGTCCATATTCGGGTTGGATCCTGCGCAAATCCCCATCGGTGGCCAGCTAATGGACTTTAATATGACGGCGGGTGTTGTAAACTGGCCAATTGTCTTCCTAACCTCAGATATCATAAATGAATATTTTGGCAAGAAAGGGGTCAAGAGGATTTCTTATCTCACCGCAGGCTTTATTGTATACACCTTTATAACCATATATATTGCGACCCAATTACCTCCTGCCCAATTCTGGCTGGATTTGAATGGTACCGACAATCAAGGGAATCCATTTAACATCAACGATGCCTTTACAACGATTTTCAATCAAGGTTTAGGCATTATGATCGGGTCCATAACTGCATTTTTATTAGGGCAATTTTTGGATGTCTATGTTTTTAGTTGGCTCCGAAAGCTCACCGGTTCAAAGTATATCTGGCTTCGTGCAACGGGTTCCACGTTATTTTCACAATTGGTGGATAGTTTTGTGGTGATAGGTATAGCCTTTTATGTTTTTGGAAACTGGGACCTAGCTTTAGTGTTTTCTGTGGGTACTATCAATTATATGTATAAGGGAATCATAGCCATCCTCATGACTCCCCTACTCTATGTGGCGCATTATTTTATCGATGGCTATTTAGGAAAAGATTACGCCGAGCAACTCGCTCATGAGGCGGCAAACGAACTCAGTTAAGCACTTGTTTACATTTTACTAGTATTGATCGCTTATTTTTATGGTACGAACCACCCGCTGGAAATAAGAAAAATTCAATAGAGGTATCCTCCACTAGCGTTCGCTTGGCCTAATTTAGCGCATTTCAAGCCAAAAAATAGCATAAGCAAACTATTGGTTAATTTTCAAATATGCGCTACCCTTGTTGAATTCTGCGTAGGTTATCCATTATTATAGCCGTTGCAATTCCGACATTCAGTGATTCAGCCTCACCAATTCGAGGAATAGTCAGCCGGTCGGTGATATATTTCCCTACCTCATCGCTTATACCATTCGATTCATTCCCCATTACTATAAAGCCTCCCTTGGCCTCAAAGGGGTAGTTATAGACCGAACCTCCATCCAAAAAGGCCCCTGCAATAAAATCATTTTCAGTATGACCCTTAAAATACAAGGGCAAATCGGTATAAAAGGATTTGATTCTGGTGAAGGAACCTTTACTCGCCGCAATTACTTTTGGATTATACCAATCCGTAGTATCGGTAGAACAAATAACTTTTTTAACACCATACCAATCTGCGATTCTGATGATTGCCCCCAAATTCCCTGGATCCCGTACATTATCCAAAACCAACACAAACTCTCCGTCTAACCTCTCCAGTAATTCGTTTGGTTTGATTTTTGCTATGGCTAAACAAGAATCATTGGTTTGGAAAGTACCCACACTTTGAAGTTCATTTAAAGTTACTGTTTCAGTAATACTAGTATGTTTGGATAAAATAGTTGAGTATTTTTGCTGAAATTCATCAGTAGCAAGCAATAATTCAATTACAAAATCAGACTCGATAAGCTCTATTACACTTTTAGCGCCTTCCACCAAAAAGGCTTCGGAAGCTTGTCTGAATTTTTTGATTTTTAATGAGTTAATGTATTTAATTCGGTTTTTTGAAAGCATTGAATAATAGATATAATTTTCTGTTTTATGGTTTTCTAATCCTAGGAATCTTAGGGTTAAGCGCTTGTGCAAAAAAAACGGCACAAAAGACAGCGCAGTACTATTTAGGCAATTCTAGTTTTAAAGGCAATAAAGTCATTAAAAGTGGGGAACTGGAAACGCTTATCCCTCAAAAACCAAATCGTAGATTTCTAGGCTTGCCATTTTTCCCCTATGTTGGCTTGTATCATTTCGGTGAACTTTTCTACAATAAAGAAGAACACCAACTCCGACTTATTGAGGTAACACAAAAGTACCGTAATGCCCTGCAAATTCATGAGAATAATCCACAAAAGTTATCTAAAATTGGGCGTAAATACGAAAAGAAAATTTCTAAAGTCCAAAGTAAAATTGATGATGGGAATTTTTGGATGCGTGTAGTAGGTGAAAAACCGGTTTATTTTCATGAGAATGAAGTCTCAAATAATGCTCTGAAGATTCAAAAGTACCTTTACAACAACGGTTTTTTTAAGGCTCAAGTCGATTTCAAAACAGACACTATAGTAAATCGTGTAAAAATTCAGTATCTGGTTGATGAAAACATCCCGACCAATATTCGAAGGATTAGCTATAAAATTGCAAACCATAACATGGACAGCATTGTACGTTCCCAAGTAAAAGAATCTTTTTTACATGCTGGAAAAAGGTACGATGGCGACTCTTTTGAAAACGAAAGAATAAGAATAGAAACCTTATTGCGTAACCATGGTTATTTCGGTTTTTCAAGGCAGAATATAGCTTACCTCGTAAATGACACCATCCATATTCCAGAAACAGACTCCATTTTCAAACCCGTTGATGTATTGGTGCGGGTGGATGTTTCCAATAATGGAAAACCGATAGTTCCTTATACCGTCCAAAGTGTTCAATTTGAAGTGCTCCCTCCTTCTGGACTACCCGATTCTCTTTTCAAAAAGGACACTTCTTATTTTGAAGGCGTGCAGTATATTTTTTCTGATAAAAAATTCTCTGAAAAAATATTGAATAATAAAATTCTTGTTAAACCAAACACCGTTTATAGCCAGCAAAATGAACGAGATACACAGCAGCAACTGTCGTTAACGGATCAGTTCCGTTTTGTAAATTATGGCTATAAATTGGATAGTACCAATAATGCACTGCACAGCTATTTCAAAGCGATTCCATTGGAAAAATACCAAATATCGACCGATGTAGGCTTAAACGTTATTCAGCTGCAAGGTGCTCCAGGCCCATTTGCTAATCTATCCTACAAAGTTCGGAATGTATTTAAAGGACTTGAAAACTTTGAATCAAATATTCGAGGAGGTATAGAGTTGGTACCTGGTTTTTTGGGTTCAAAACAAAAGCAAATCTATAAAAGTGAAGAGATTGGAATTAACACCTCCCTTAATTTCCCAAGGCTGCTAACACCCGGTCAATTATTTCAGAAAAAGCTCAGTTTACTAAATCCTCGTACCCAAATTGGAGTAGGATATAACTATGTAAACCGTCCAGAATACACACGATCCATTGTTAAGGCCTCTCTTAATTACTCTTGGCAACCCTCCAAAGTAACGATTTTCAACCTTTCACTGCTGGATCTTAATATTTTGAATACTCAAAAACTAAGACCCGATTTTCAGCAACTCCTGGATACACTTCAATTACAGGGCAATAACTTGATCAATAGTTTTCAAAAATCGTTTGTTTCTGATATTAATTTCAACTTTGTATATAACACCAACCCGTTTAGTGGGCCTCCTGTAAACGCCAAATACCTCAGAGTAGCATTTGAGTCAGGAGGAACCTCCTTGAATCTAATACCTAGTCAACAAAAGTTAATCCAAAATATTTTCGGGGAACTACAATTTTATAAATATTTAAGGTGGAACATTGACTATAGAAAATATTGGCCCACCGGAAAAAAATCAGTGTTAGTAGCTCGTGTAAATACGGGATCGGTATATAGTTATGGCGACAACAAAGTACCTCCTTACGAAAAATACTTCTTTGCAGGAGGTTCCAACAGTCTTCGAGCTTGGCTCCCTCGAAGATTAGGCCCGGGATCTTCCCCTCCAAGGCTCACTTCCAACAATCTTTCTGTGGAGGCGCCCGGAGAATTTTTGTTAGAAGGTAATTTGGAATACCGCGGTTATCTTACCCATTTTTTTGGAGACATTAATTATGCATTGTTTTTGGATGCGGGTAATGTATGGAACACCACTAACAATTCCAGTGAAGCGCAACGCCTAAGAGCTAAAAACCTATTCAAAGATATTGCCCTTGGAACAGGGTTCGGCGTACGGTATGATGTCTCATACTTCGTGTTAAGAGTCGATTTTGGTATAAAAGTATACGACCCTGCCGTACAAAAATTAGTATTAGATGAACTCAATTTCAAGAAACTCTTCAACAGAACCCAGCCCAATTTCTTAAATGTAAACTTGGGGGTTGGATACCCCTTCTAACCGGTCTGGTTCTGTTTTATTACCATCAATCCTTATTTGACACCTTTACTCCTGCCAGTTTGTCAGTTTTTCGGCTTTTATTCGTAGTTTTGCAGCATAAAAGAAGCGTAAAATGACAAGTATTCTTCCATATTCCAATCACTGAGCTAAATAAGAGCCTGTTAAAAAATCCAACAAGCTCGCTGTAATTATATAAAATACAATGGATCGTAAAGTAACTGACACATTAAAAATATTAACAGAAGCAGATAAAGAGGCTTGTGAAACGGTGAAAATCACAGAGAACGAACCGAAATCAAACAAGAAACGCCTTCTTATTGAAAGTTACGGATGCCAAATGAATTTTTCGGATAGCGAAATTGTGGCTTCTGTGATGAAAGATGCAGGGTTCGCAACCACTTCGGATGTGAATGACGCTGACGTTATTTTTCTGAATACCTGTGCAATTAGAGATAATGCGGAGCAAAAAATACGAATAAGATTACAGCACCTCAATGCCGTGAAAAGGCGCAAACCTGGCATGTTAATAGGGGTCTTAGGCTGCATGGCTGAACGACTAAAAACCAAGCTACTCGAAGAAGAGAAAATGGTGGACATCGTAAGTGGACCCGATGCCTACCGCGACCTACCCCGCCTTGTGGAAGAAGCAGGAACAGGACAAAAGGCGGTAAATGTATTTTTATCTCGCGAGGAAACCTATGCTGACATTGCTCCGGTGAGACTGAACTCCAATGGTATTACAGCCCTCATTTCTATCATGCGAGGTTGCGACAATATGTGTAGCTTTTGTGTGGTACCTTATACCAGAGGCAGGGAACGAAGCAGAGGACCAGAATCTATCCTTAATGAAGCCAAAGATTTATTTATGGCTGGCTACCGGGAAGTTACCTTACTGGGCCAAAATGTAGATAGTTACAAATGGAAAGCGAATGATACCGATGAAAATACCGTAACCTTCGCAAACTTATTGGAAAAAGTAGCTCTGGTAAGCCCCGAACTGCGAGTAAGGTTTAGCACTTCGCACCCAAAAGATATTACCGACGAAGTATTGTATACGATTAAAAAGTATGACAATATCTGTAATTACATTCATCTTCCTGCCCAAAGCGGTAATAGCCGAATTTTGGAGTTGATGAATCGTACCTATGACCGAGAATGGTATTTAAGTAAAATTGACCGAATCCGTGCGGTTTTAGGGACTGAGTGTGGCATCTCTCACGATATGATAGCAGGATTCTGTTCCGAAACGGAAGAAGAACACCAAGATTCACTCAGTTTGATGGAATACGCAAACTTTGACTTTGGCTATATGTTTTCCTATTCTGAAAGACCCGGTACGCCAGCTGCTAAAAAATACAAAGACGATATCTCACCAGAAGTTAAGCAACGAAGACTAACGGAGATTATTGATGTACAACGTAGAATGTCGCTAGAAAGAAATAAAGAAGCTATTGGAAAAGTACATCGCGTACTGATTGAAAATACTTCCAAAAAATCCAAGGAACATTTTTCGGGCAGAAATGATCAAAATAAAATAGTCGTTTTCCCAAAAGAAAATCATCAACTAGGTACCTATGTAGACGTACTAGTAACTGACTGTACCTCCGCGACCTTAAAAGGACATGTAACTAGTCTTGTGGAAAACTAGATCGATTAAAATAAAATCACCAACAAACTTTGGAAGAAAATTAAAGTGCTTCAAAACCTAAACAAGATTTTATGAATCCTTCTGAAATACAAGCTATAAAAAACCGGTTTGGGATTATAGGAGGATCACCAGCTCTTAATCATGCCATTCAAGTAGCTATTCAAGTAGCGGCTACCGATCTTACTGTACTAATTACGGGTGAAAGTGGCAGCGGTAAAGAGTCATTTTCTAAAATAATCCATAGCCTAAGTTCAAGAAAACACGGCAACTTTATTGCCATTAACTGTGGGGCAATACCCGAAGGCACCATCGATTCCGAACTTTTCGGCCATGAAAAAGGGGCTTTTACTGGTGCCTTAGATTCCCGAAAAGGTTACTTTGAAACCACCAATAGTGGAACTATCTTCTTGGATGAAATAGGTGAAATGCCTATTGGAACCCAATCCAGATTACTCCGTGTACTGGAAAATGGAGAATACATTAAGGTTGGCTCCTCCAAAGTCCTGAAAACAGATGTTCGGGTGGTGGCTGCGACCAATGTGAACCTTTTGGAAGCAGTAAGCAAAGGTAGGTTCCGAGAGGATTTATATTACCGACTAAATACGGTTCCTATTTATGTACCGCCACTGCGCGACCGTGGTGATGATGTGCTATTGCTTTTCCGTAAATTCACCAACGACTTTTCGGAGCGATACCGAAGTAAGGCCGTACGGCTAAGCCCTGACGCGGGAGAAGAGCTAAAGCAGTATCCATTTCCTGGCAATATCCGTCAGCTTAAAAACATCGCCGAACAAATTACAATATTAGAGACAGACAAGGAACTTCCAATCACCGCAGCTACTCTAAACGCCTATTTGAACCCTGTTCAACCTTCCGGTCGAAAAGGCTTAGTACCTTTCAAGTCAGAAGAGGAGCAATCCAATTCCTTTTCGGAACGGGAATTACTTTACAAAGTTTTGTTTGATATGCGTAAGGATGTCACCGAGTTAAAGAAACTGGTGAAGGGTGTTTTGGAAAATGAAAAGTATGGTAATGATATCATAAATGATCACCAGGAACTTTTCCAGTCGGTAAACACGATGGATCCCGCAAGCCACAAACCAACCGTTGAACCTACCCGGTTATTAACACCACCAAGTACACGTCCGGTGGAGTTTGACCGATATGAACGCTATTCGGAAGAACATGACAATATTGAAGATGTCATACACGTTTCTGCCGAGGAAGAGTCGCTCTCCTTGGAAGACAAGGAAAAAGAAATGATTATAAAAGCATTACGAAAAAACAATAATAAACGTAAATATGCGGCTAACGCATTGGGAATTTCGGAACGAACCTTATATCGTAAGATCAAGCAATATGACATTGAAGAATAATCGACTTGAGTACTTTGGCCGAAGAATGGTACCCTACTTGATGGGTGTACTTTTGACCTTCACATTTAATAGTTGTGGTGTTTACTCTTTTACAGGGACCAGTTTATCTCCTGATATTAAAACATTTTCCGTGGTGAATTTCACCATGGGCACAGCAGGTGGGCCAGCAGATTTGCCTAGGCAGCTTACAGAAGGACTAAAAGAATATTTTCAAAAAAACACCAGCTTGGCACAGCTACCTACTGGCGGAGATTTGATTATAGAAGGTAGTATTACTGGATACGATGTAACAGCCGCCGCCCCTACTGCCAATGACCAAGCAGGGCTAAACCGGTTAAACGTTACTGCACAGGTGCGGTTTACAAATGCTTTGGACGAAACCAAGAACTTCGACCAATCCTTTACGTATTATGCCGATTTCCCTCAGGATCAAACACTAAATCAAAATGAGGCTCGTTTATTACCTACTATTTTAGAAAATTTGGTACAACAAATATTTAATAAATCGGCAGCCGACTGGTAATTCGAAAAGGATTACTTAACTTTAATTCCTTATAACAATTTTAAAATTGCTTCATTACTGTGGTTGAAAAAGAACAATTTAGTGCAATGGTAAAGAACCCCTTGGTTCTAAATCCAGAT
This sequence comes from uncultured Dyadobacter sp., assembly GCA_963976315.1. Classification (GTDB taxonomy): domain Bacteria; phylum Bacteroidota; class Bacteroidia; order Cytophagales; family Spirosomataceae; genus Dyadobacter. The sequence goes on along the minus strand of CAXBLH010000148.1, from coordinate 7 downwards.
ATAATAC
>CAXBLH010000147.1:0-11440 GCA_963976315.1 uncultured Dyadobacter sp. | reverse complement strand
GAGCAAGAGGCATTTGATATTGAATATTGGTTATTAGAAGAAGCGAAATTGCAACGTATGCCAAAAGAAAAATCGGTATCACGTCGTGTCGCTTTAATCACTGGCGGTTCTGGTGGAATTGGCAAGGCTATTGCCTTGAAATTGCTACAAGAAGGTGCTTGTGTGGTAATTTCTGATATAGATGATAATGCATTGGCAGAAACGAAAGCTGAATTTGATGGGTTATTTGGAAAGGACTTTTCTGAAACGGCCAACGCCAACGTGTTAGACGTAGATCAAATTAAAGCAGCGATGGAAAAAACCAAACTTCGTTTTGGGGGCTTAGATATTGTTGTAAACTGTGCTGGTCTTTCGATTTCTAAACCTATTGCTGATACTACTATCAAGGATTGGGATATTTTACAAGATGTATTGGTAAAAGGTCAATTCTTAGTGTCACAAGAGTCTGTTGCGATTATGCGTCAGCAGGGGCTAGGTGGTGATATTATTAATATAGCAAGTAAAAACGGATTGGTTTCTGGGCCGAATAACGTGGCATATGGTACTGCTAAGGCAGCACAACAGCATATGAGCCGACTATTGGCAGCAGAACTTGGCGGCGATAAAATACGAGTAAATATTGTAAACCCAGATGCGGTAATCGCAGGTAGTAAAATTTGGGAAAGTGGCTGGGCAGCAGGACGCGCCAAAGCATACGGTATCAAGGTGGAAGAATTGCCTGCATACTACGCAAAGCGTACTGTTCTAAATGCGGAGATTCATACTGAAGACATTGCGAATGGTGTTTATATTTTCGTAAGTGGTCTTTTGAATAAAAGTACTGGAAACGTGATCAATGTGGATGGCGGTGTACCAGCTGCATTTGTGCGGTAGGTCCTATTAGGAATTAGGCTTTTAGGAGTTTAAAGGTTAAAAGTGGTAGGTTAAAGGTTAAAAGCTTAACTAATAATCTACTGCTTTTAGCCAAATTGGTGCAAATACTTCAATTCCATTGTCTTTGTTAACACAAAACAACTTATTCAAAAAGTCTGTGACGACTCAAACCTCGGTTGATAGACCAAGGTAGAGTGTTGACAGACCCAGGTTATGGGTTGACAGACCAGGGTTGAGGGTTGTCATACTGAGGTAGAGGGTTGTCATACTGAGCTTGTCGAAGTATCATAATCCAATGCTAATGAATTTTGCTTAATAGGTTGATATACCAATACTTAATCATATAGTACGCTACACCAAGGCTGAGGGTTGTCTTACTGAGGTAGAGGGTTGACATACTGAGGATAAGGGTTGTCATACTGAGCTTGTCGAAGTATCATAATCCAATCCAAATAAATTTTGTTTAATAGGTGGATATACAAATGTTTAATCATTTTGTACGCTACACCAAGGTAGAGGGTTGTCATACGGAGCTTGTCGAAGTATCATAATCCAACGCAAATAAATTTTGTTTAATAAGTTGATATATAAATACTTAATCATTTAGTGCGCTACACCAAGGTAGAGGGTTGCCATACTGAGGATAAGGGTTGTCATACTGAGCTTGTCGAAGTATCATAATCCAATGCTAATAATTTTGTTTTTTTTTAAATTACCATTCCGCTCTTCAGTTCGTTTCCCCACCGGCCTAGGAATTGGAAACAAAAAATATCGGGCTTCGACCGTATCAGGGGAAAGAGGCCAGCCTTACATCTCCGGGGGCATGTAATAGAACAAATCCTACTGCTTTTTTAACCTTAAAAAATCTTCAAAATGAGAATTCAACAACAACAGATAGATCAACACAACGACAGTCTGTTTTCAAAACATAACAATCAGTTTATCTTTCTTCAAGAGCAATTGGCTGAACAAGGTATCAATGCTGCTGATGTAATCGCTGATCTAGAGAAATTTCAGGTAGCAATACCGAGCTGGGCCTTAGGTACAGGTGGTACACGCTTTGGACGTTTTTCAGGTGGTGGAGAGCCCGGTAACTTGGAAGAAAAAGTAGAAGATGTTGGTCTTTTACATGCACTTAACCGGTCCAGTGGATCTATCTCATTGCATATTCCATGGGATATACCGTCTCAGGCATCTTCAATCATTTCATTGGCTTCGTCATTGGATTTAAAATTTGATGCTGTAAACTCCAATACCTTTCAGGATCAAAAGGATCAAGCGCATTCTTATAAATTTGGATCCCTATCTCATACGGATGCCCAAGTTAGAAAGCAAGCTGTGGATCATAATATTGAAGTCATCAAGTATGGTAAAGATTTAGGATCAAAGGCATTATCTATCTGGTTGTCAGATGGTTCATGTTTTCCGGGACAATCGAATTTTGTGAAGTCTTTCCAAAATACATTAGAGTCTTTACAGGAAATCTATGCAGCTTTGCCAGACGATTGGAAGGTATTTGTTGAATACAAAGCTTATGAACCAAACTTCTATTCCACCGTGATTCAAGACTGGGGAAGTAGTTTGCTTTTCTGCCAGAAGTTGGGGCCAAAAGCCGATGTATTGGTTGATCTAGGACACCATTTGCCAAATGCTAATATTGAACAAATTGTTGCTACTTTGATGATGGAAGGACGCTTAGCTGGTTTCCATTTCAATGATTCCAAGTATGGTGATGACGATCTCACCGTGGGTTCAATTCGCCCCTATATGCTATTTTTGATATTCAATGAATTAGTGGAGGGTTTTCAACGTGCGGGAAATGGAAGTGATGCTTATGCTTGGATGATCGATGCAAGTCATAATGTCAAAGACCCCTTGGAAGATTTATTGCAATCGGTGGAGGCTATCTTGATTTCTTATGCACAAGCCTTGTTAATAGATCGCAAGCAATTGGCAATCGCCAGACAAGAAAATGATGTGGTACGTGCCCAACAGATTTTGCAAAACGCATTTAGAACGGATGTTCGGCCTTTGGTACGTGAAAGTATGCGTAGAAGCGGTGGCGCAATCGATCCTATCGGTTTGTTCCGTAAAATCAATGTTCGTAACGAATTAATGAACGAACGCGGCAGAGTTACTGTAGCTACTGGCTTATAATTTTAAAGGTAAAAGAAAGAGGACACTTTGATTAGGAAGGTGTCCTCTTTTGCGTTTACAACGATTTACAACGATTTTCGCTTAATTAGCGTAAAAGGATTTTTAATAATGTCATGTCTATTTTCAGCAATTAACTTCGCCGCAGTACGTCCCATTTGTTCATGATCCGTGGAGATCGTGGTGATGCCATTCAGTAAGATTTCTTTTAAAGGAGTTTCATTATAAGAGATAATCCCTACGTTTTGCCCAATCACAAGTTCTTGTTGTTGGCACTTTTTGATAAGATGTACTAAATCATTTTCCTCAATTACGACATAGGCTGCATCGGGGGTTACTTGGTCGTTTTCCTGAAAATCGTAGATAATTTCATGTTTCAATTTATGCTGGATACAGAAAATCCGGAATCCTTTCATGATTTCTTTGGGGTACGGGATAATCGTAGGGAAAATTAAAATAAGTTTTTGGTAAACTTTTATTGCTTCAACGGCCTCATTGAGGGCTTCAACAATATCTTTTTCAAAATTCTGATATACACAAGAATGCTTTTTATCTGGAAAATCAATGTTCTTATCCAGTAAGATCAACTTTTCCGGAGGTAGCAACTTCAATAGTTCTGCCACGTCTTCTTGCTTTTCATAAAAATGGGGCATGATTACATAATAATCATACTCGCCATTACTATTCTTAATTAAATTTTTAAAAATGTTGAAATTGGAATGATGGATATGGAGATCTACATTTACATTTTTGCCAAGCTCCTCCACAAAAGCATTATAAATCTGCTTTTTATAATTACTGATTTTGTTTAAAATGAGTATTACCCTAACGGTATTTTCGATATCTACTCTATTTATGAAATAGCCTTTTCCACGCACCGAAATGAGTATACCATCTTTGATCAAGTTTTTATAGGCCTTTTCAACAGTGTCACGTGAAAGTAGGTACTCTTCACTTAACTGGTTAATGGACGGAATTTTATCCCCACGTTTTAATTTGCCCTTGCTAATTGCCTTTAGAATGGACTTGATAATTTGCACGTATTTTGGCGCACTTTCTTTGAACTCAATATCAAATTGAATTTCCATTACTGGATTTGTTTTTAGTATAGTTGAAAATGGATTGCTCCAAATGTTTGATTTTAATACCTTGCCGATGCCAAAATTAACATTGCAGAACTTATAAAGTAAAAGAACCCGTTGGAAGATAGATACTATCCCAACGGGTTCTTTTAATGAATTTCTAAGGAATTAATTGCCAGAACGGCTACTTCTTTGGCTCGATGACCTTTCTGAGCTACTACTTGAACTTCTGCTATTACTACTGCCTGAGGATCTTTGAGTAGGTGCACTGGGTGTCGAACGAACAGTAGGTGCAGAGCTTCTGCTGGAACTTGAACGACTTTCAGGTGCTGGACTACTTGGGACGCTACGCTGTGTATTTGTACTGCTATTCTCTCGGCTACTTCTATTATTGCTAGGAGCTGAGTAAGTACCTCTTTCTGTTGACGGTGCAGTACGGGTTCTGCTTTCGCTCCCACTAGCATTTTCACGGCCACTGTAAATCTCAGAAGTGCTACGTTGGTTAGGCGTACTTCTTGTTGCTGGTTCGTAACTGCCACGACTATTAGAATTCGGAGCGGTTCGGGTATTATTAGACCGGTTTGAATCGAAACGTTCCGATGTTCTTGCATTGCTGGTGCGTGAGGAGCCGCTGCTTATTCTACTGTGAGACTTATAGGTAGCTGGACCGTCGCCACGATTAGAGTTAGCAATAACCCGACCTCTTGCATTCATATCAATTTCACGCACGGGTATGCTTCTTCTTGAATAGCGTTCAATTTCTTCACGGCGAGGACCATAAACATAAGTACGGTTATCATTTCTGTAATAGTTATTAATAATCGTTGTTTGGTTATATACACGGGTTACACGGTTGCGCGGTACCCAGTAATTATGCCAGTGCGGTGTATAAAAATGGCGATTTGGAACAAATATCCACCAGAATGAAGGGATGTTAATGGAAACATTAATTCCAATACCAGGGCCCAAAGGTGCCCAACCATAATATCCTCCTCCTGATCTCCAATTTACCCACGCAGGCCCCCAGTCGTAGCCTGGTACCCAAAACCATCCAAGGTAATCGTCAAACGACCAGCGTCCGTAGTGAAAAGGTGCCCATCCCCATTCATAGTCGGATACCCAGGTATTTCCGTATTCCGTCATCTCCCAATATCCGTTAGTAGAGTAGGGTTGAAAATCATTGGAAACATAAGGGGTCCAAACAGTACCAAATTGTGGATTAGTAGTCCAGCGTCCATAAGGGGAAAGCTCTTGGTAAAAGGTTTCAAAAGAAATGCGAGCACCTGGTTGCGCTTTTAGGGGTTCTTTTGCTCCTAAGGCCATAACCATCAAAAGGCCTAAGGCGAAAATTTTAATTCTGTGAATGGAGTTCATGGCTATATATTTAAAATGTTGATTTCAATTATTTAATAGTAGGACATTAATTTATTTTTAAAGTTTAACGAGATTTACATCGGTGATTATCAATGTCTTTTGGATTAAAAGGACTGTTAATGAAACGTATTTATATTCAAATTATTAAATTGGTTTTTAATTAACTGTTTTTGAGCTATTTAAATTTTTTATTTAATATAGTGTAGGACAATTAACTATCACTGAACCACTATCAGTAAGAAAAAAGATTAACAAGCATTAACAATCCCAATGAGTACTCCCATAATTGATAGAACAGAAATAGAAAAGGAATTGGTTTTCCAAACTTCCCGAAGCGGCGGTAGTGGTGGGCAAAATGTAAACAAAGTAGAAACCAAAGTAGAGGTTCGATTTGACATAGTAAATTCTGCTGTTTTAACGGAAGCTCAGAAAGCGATATTACTCACAAAATTAAAAAATCGGACCACCAATGAAGGTATACTGGTATTGTCGGATCAAACGTCCCGGTCGCAGCTGACCAATAAGGACCATGTCGTAGAGAAGCTCCACCTACTTATGACACAAGCCCTGATTCCTCAGAAGGCAAGAAGACCTTCTAAGCCTACATTTGCTAGCAAGCTTAAAAGGTTAAAGTCCAAACAAAAAAAATCGTTGGTGAAGTCCATGCGGAGAAAACCATTTGAAGATTAAAATCGATTGTAAATTTAAGTCTTACAGAAAATCTACGGTTTAGAATGAGTATTCCAAGTTCCACCCATGCAACATTCAAAGTCAATGCCTTATATTCCTTGCCTGTTATCGTAGCGGCGTTGGGTTATTTTGTGGATGTCTATGATTTATTGTTATTCAATATAGTAAGGGTACCTAGTTTAAAATCACTGGGTCTATCTGAAGCGGAGATTTCCACTATCGGTACCACAGTATATAACTGGCAGCAAGCTGGGCTGCTCATTGGAGGTTTCCTTTGGGGAATATTAGGCGATAAGCTGGGAAGGCGATCGGTACTCTTTGGCTCGATACTGACCTATTCAGTTGCTAATATTGCCTGCGGATTTGTGAATGACGTGGGACTTTATACCGTTTTGAGATTTGTGGCAGGGTTCGGTCTAGCAGGTGAACTTGGGGCTGGCATTACCTTAATATCAGAAATATTACCCGCCAAGCTGCGGGGTTATGGCGTGTCCATAGTAGCCAGCGTCGGGCTGTTAGGTGCTATTGCGGCATTTTTTGTGGTGAAACTCACCGACTGGCGAATGGCTTATTTCATTGGAGGAGGTATGGGTATTTTGTTATTGATGATGCGTGTGAATGTACTGGAATCATTTTTGTTCAATACTAGTATTAAAAGAGAAATTAGCCAAACTGTAAAATGGTGGGCAATCTTTACCAATTGGTCAAGATTCGTTCGGTATATCCGCTGTATCGGTATTGGTTTACCAACGTATGTTGTGATAGGTATTTATGCCACTTTTGGAAATGAATTTGCTCAGGCATTACAAATACCAGAAGAGGTACAAGCGGGTACTTGCGTTTTGTATACCTATTTTGGTGTCGTAACTGGCGATTTTTTTAGTGGATTTTTAAGTCAAAGGTTGTCTTCTCGTCGTAAGGCAATTTTTATTATGCTACTGATGACGGTAATGGGTGCTATTATTTTACTTACTGGCGGTATTAAATCGGCAACCATTTTATATAGCTGTTATGCATGGTTAGGTTTTTCAATTGGCTATATCGCCATGTTTCTTACTACCACCGCCGAACAGTTTGGTACCAATTTACGTGCTACCGTTACTACCTCGGTAGCTAATAATGTGCGAGCAACGGTACTGATTACCTTACCCGTTTTTCAATTACTGAAACCAGTGCTAGGAGTGCTTGGTTCGGGAGCTTTCGTTGGTATTATCTGCCTGGTACTAGCTCTCGTGGCACTTTGGAAGATGGAAGAAACTTTTGGGAAGAATTTGGATTTTGAGGAAATTTAAGGAGGGTATAGGTTATAGGCGGTAAGTTTTAATGAATAGCATTCACCACTAAAACCTACCGCCTAAACCCTAAATTCTATACCAAAGCATCAAACATTATCTCAGCTGGATGCAGTGCTTTTCTGCCAGTTCCATCATGTATTTGGTGACGGCAACTGGTTCCTGGAGCCGCAATAATCACTTCCTCTGGTTGCTGGCGCACGGCAGGAAAAAGTACCAATTCACCGATCTGCATCGATAAGTCATAATGCTCCTCTTCGTAACCAAAAGATCCCGCCATACCACAGCATCCTGAAGGAATTAATTGTACCGAATAGTTCTCTGGTAAGGAAAGCATTTTTTTGGTAGGTACCATACTAGAAATCGCCTTTTGCTGACAATGACCATGCAACTTTATTACCCGTTTTTCTTTTGAAAACTGGTCTTTTGAAATTCGTTTTTGATCGATCTCGCGTGCTATAAACTCGTCGAATTGTAAAGCGTGGACTGCTAAATTTTTGGCGTCTTGTACCAATTCCTCAGATACCAAGTCGGGATATTCGTCACGGAAAGTAAGGATCGCCGACGGTTCTAATCCAATCATAGGCGTTTCTGAGGAAACGATGTCTTTCAATAGTTTTACATTCGTTTCCGCAAGAGCCTTAGCGTCTTTTAGTAATCCCTTTGATAATTGAGGTCTGCCCGACGGTTCATGATTTGGAATAATGACTTCATATCCCAATTTGTCCAACACCTTAATGGCCTTAATGCCAATTTCAACATCATTGTAATTGGTGAATTCATCACAAAACAAATAGACTCGTTTTTTGTCCAGATTACTTGTTTTGCCGTTCTTTTTCCACCAAGATTTTAATGTTGTATTATGCAATAAAGGCATGGTACGTTTCGGATGGAAGCCCACGATTTTATTGGCGATGCGACGTAGGGGTGCGTTTTTATAGATCAAATTGTAAGCCCATGGTACATAACTTGCCAATCCAGTCATTTTTGAGAAATTACCCACCAGCCAAGAACGCATCGGTACGCCGTGTACATCGTGGTATTGCTGTAAAAACTCCATTTTTAGTTTGGCCACATCCACATTAGAGGGACATTCACCTTTGCAGCCTTTGCAAGCCAAGCATAAGTCATACACTTCCTTAATCTCGTGGTTGTCAAACCGGTTCTCCTTTGGGGAGTTGGTCAACATTTCACGAAGGATATTGGCTCTGGCTCTGGTGGTGTCCTTTTCGTTTCGGGTAGCCATAAAGCTTGGGCACATCGTGCCTCCACTTACCGGTGTTTTTCGGCAATCTCCCGAGCCATTACATTGCTCCGCATGCTGTAAAATATTTTGATCGTTAAATCTAAAATAGGTTTTAATTTCAGGAGTTTGATGATCCGCCTCATAGCGCAGGAACGTATCCATAGGCGCCGTATCCACGATTTTTCCGGGGTTGAAAATGTTATGTGGATCCCAAACTTTTTTGATTTCCTTAAATAACTGGTAATTATGTTCACCCACCATTTTGGGGATAAACTCGCCACGCAAACGCCCGTCGCCGTGCTCGCCAGAAAGTGAGCCATCATATTTTTTTACCAAATCGGCGATTTGTTCGGCAATGAGTCGAAATTGTTGGTGGCCTTCTTTGGTTTTTAGATTGATAATAGGACGTAAGTGAATTTCACCAGTTCCAGCATGCGCATAATGCACCGCCGACATCCCATTTTTCTTTAAAATTTCATTGAAATCACGTATATAGTCCGGTTGATCGTATACATCTACTGCAGTATCTTCTATTACGGCAACGGCTTTTTCATCACCAGGGATATTGGCCAAAAGCCCAAGCCCAGCTTTACGTAAAGTCCAGATTTTTTTGGTATCGTCCCCAAACAGTAACGGATAGTAGAAGCCCATTTTAGCCTCTATTAATTCAGTAGTTAACTTCAAGGCAAGATCTTCTACCTCCTTTTGGGTTTCGCGAGACAAGTCAACAACCAAAATAGCAGGAAAGCTTCCATCCGCTTTCTTTTGAACAAACGCGGCATTTTTGCTCTGTTCCACATTAGTAGCAGCACATTCCAAAACATAGTTGTCGATCAGTTCAACAGCATTTGGTTTGTACTTTAAGGTCAGGATCGTTGCCTGTAAAGATTCGTCTATAGTATCACAATGGATGCAAAGTAATCCCTGCGTTTTGGGAGGCAGAGGTAACAGATTTAGCTTGATTTCGGTAAGGAAACAAAGCGTCCCTTCTGATCCTGCAATGAGGCTACACATATTAAATGGAAGCGCATCTGATTCAGGAGATTCCTGAAATGGTTCCATATTTAAGAGCATATCCAACGCATAGCCCGTGTTTCTACGACTTATGCTCGGTTTTGGGAAGTTCTTCCGTATTTCTTCTTGATTGCTTTTGGTTGAAAGTATTTCGTCCGTTTTTAAATATATCTTATCAAGTAATGTTGCAGTGCCGTTTTTTTGACCAGCTACTTGTATCAAATCGTTATATTCTGATTTTGGTAAATTCTTAAAAACCGCTTCAGTACCATCCGATAGAATCGCATTTACTTCCAAAGTATGCTCACGCGCGCTACCGTAAACAATACTATTGGAACCACAAGAGTTATTACCAACCATGCCACCAATCATGGCTCGGTTGGCCGTGGAGGTTTCAGGCCCAAAGTACAGCCCGTAAGGTTTTAGTGCTACATTTAGTTCGTCACGAACCACTCCTGGCTGAACCCGTACCCAACGTTCTTGCTCATTGACTTCTAGGATTTTGGTGAAATTTTTGGAAACATCTACCACCAATCCACTTCCAACAACCTGCCCGGCGAGGGAAGTGCCAGCAGTACGGGGGATAATTGAAACCTGGTATTGATTGGCAAAGGCAATGATTTTTAGTAAATCTGATTTGCTTTTAGGAATACTAACACCAAGAGGCATTTCGCGGTATGCTGAGGCATCAGTGGCATATAAGGTTCTGATGGTGTTGTCAAGATGCAGTTCCCCTTCCAGTTGACCTGCCAGTTCTTTTAAACCAACCTGAATTTGAGCGGTAGTCATATAAAAAATAATAATTCGAATTTGGGGGCAAAGTTACAAACTACGAATTACGAAATTGAACAAAACCGCCAATAGTTATAAATCACCTCCCTTTTTACGCATTTAAAACAGAATAATCATCGAATTCTAATGGCCAAGTGTAGTTAAATTTGTACAATGTTAGAATGAGATGGGAACAGTTGAGATTAAGGAATAATTAATTCGTAATTGATTGTATTTGAGCAAATAATTGTATTTTTTTAGCAAAAAAAACAATTTGTATGGTATTTTAAGTACTAATATTTGGATTTAATGGATCTGTGTAATACTAAATGGAGTTTCGTGTAATCAAGGTTTTAGCTTAATATCCTACAATTGTACAAACCTAATTAATTAACTCTAACTAATACCTATGAAGAAATTATCCTTAGTGATGTTTAGGAGAAAACAAGGTAAAATTGCTGAATTGAATTCAGGCATTTTAAAATGCGTTAACCGCATGTTTACAATCTCCATTTTTATTTTTTTACTTGGACTAGCCAGTACTGGATTTAGCCAGAATGTTACCATTGCAGGAAAAGTTATTGATTCAAAATCCGAGGGGATACCTGGGGTGACCGTTACAGTAAAAGGTACAACAACAGGGACTAATACAGATATAGAAGGTAATTATTCTATAAGCGCACCTCAAAAATCAGTTTTAACATTTAGCTCAATTGGTTTTAATTCTCAAGAAATTGAAATTGGCAATAAAACTACTATTAATGTAACCTTGCTAGAAGATGTAAGGGCCCTGGAAGAAGTGGTGGTGGTGGGATATGGAACCGTGAAGAAAAAAGATGCAACAGGTTCCGTGTCTGCAATTGGTGCAAAGGATTTTCAAAAAGGGGTTGTTACTTCACCAGAACAATTGATGCAGGGGCGCGTTGCAGGTGTACAGATTTCTC
>CAXBLH010000146.1:0-11453 GCA_963976315.1 uncultured Dyadobacter sp. | reverse complement strand
GCCCGCTTTTCAATTAATCGCTCATTTGATTGCGGGTAAAAAACTCATTCCAATTTGTGATTTACAGGACCCTCGTTACGAAAAGGTAAATCAAGTAAGTAAAAAGCTTAGAAAAATTAGTAGAACCGAGAAATTCATTGCCTCTGAGCGAGGAACTCAGGATCTATATTTAGGCTACCCGTTCATTAAGGGAAAGCTTGCGAATGGGTCGGTTATTCATGCTCCTTTGTTGTATTTTCCCGTACGCTTAAGTATTGAAAAGGAACGTTGGTGTATCGGAGAAAGAGGGGATTCTCGGGTACTCTTTAACCGTAGTTTTGGTTTGGCCTATGCGCAGTTTAATGAGACCCGAGTACCCAATGAAATACTAGATAAAAATTTCGAGGATTTTTCAACTGATTTCTTAACATTTCGGACGGAGCTATATGAATGGTTAAAGGAATCACCTTTCAAAATAAATTTTAACCAGCGTCTTTTTGAAAATAAAATTGAAAACTTTGAGCTGCTGTCCGGTGGAGATCTGAAACGCCTGGAAAAAGAAGGCGAACTGAAATTGATACCGGAAGCGGTACTAGGTATTTTTCCGCAGGCGGGTTCTTTTTTAGCACCCGATTATTATGAATTATTGGATGCGAATCCAGACGAGTTACAATCTCGTTTACTTCCTAGTCATCATCCCGAAGAAGCTGATCGGAATACCTCACTTAAAATAAAGGAGGAGGATATCCTGACCCCGTTTGCGATGGATGCTTCCCAAGAGTCCATTATTAAGGAAGTGAAAAGGGGGCAGTCGCTGGTGGTACAGGGGCCTCCTGGAAGTGGGAAGTCTCAGCTTATTTGTAACCTCATGGCAGACTTTGCAGCACGAGGCAAAAAAGTTTTACTGGTTTGTCAAAAAAGAGCTGCTCTGGATGTTGTTTATGACCGAATGAGTACCATAGGCTTAAAGCCATTTATTGGATTGATTCACGATATCAAAAATGATAGAGCGGTTTTATACCAACAACTCAAAGAACAAATAGAGCATATTGAAGCCTACAAAGCCGAGAATTATTCTTTAGATGCCGTGTTTATTGAACGAGCATTTTTACAGGCCAGCAGACAAATTGATAAAATTCTGGTTGAACTGGAAAGTTTTAGGTTAGCACTTTTTGATATTTCGATTGCTGGAGTTTCCGTTAAAGAGCTGTATTTGTCTAGTAAAAAAGAAGGTCCTGTTCTGAACGTGGACGATATTTTCACACAATTCAGGTTGGATGAGCGTGAGCACTATGAAACAAAATTCAAAAGGTACCTTACTTATTTGTCCAAGTTGAATAAAACACAACCTTGGTACTATCGTCATTCTTTTGCTTCCTATGACAATACTGATTATCGGAATATTTGTAAACTGTTGTCCGAATGGCCAGAAGTATATTTGAAATCCAAGCTGCTATTTCAGGGTATTACCAACTTATCATTTGCAAAATCATTCTTGGTAAACTTTTCGGAGATTCAGGAAGAGCTCGTCGAGCTTAATAGTAAATTATCTTCCAGTCAGGTTGTATCTTTTTATCAGGGTTTTGCCGCTGACCTAGCGCATACGAATCAAAGGATCGCAATAATCAAGCAAAGTAAAGAGGAATTTGAGGGCTATGTGGCCGATGAAGGTATCGCTTGGACTGTCAACCCACGAGAATTGGCCACGGTTCGGCAGGATTTGAAGGAAGCCATCAACTCAAAAAGTTCAAAGATATCGGGTAAGCTTTTTGATTGGTTTAACAAAAAAAGTAAATCAATAGCACAAATCGCATTCGCAGAGGGACTATCCACTTCTTTGCCAGACTTAATGCAGCTTGAAGTTAAATTAAGAAATAGGATACAAGTAGAGCGGTGGCTCGAAAATCCGTTATTGGGCTTCAATAGTGTTGACTTAGCCGATTTGAAACTGAATGATGAGCTCCTTCAAAGTTATTTTGTGGCAGCAGAAAATGCGATTGAGATAGTTCAGATCATACAAGATTCTGAATGGAGAACTGTCTTTACTTCCATTCAGACAAACCAAACCGTAGTTTCAGAATTAAAGGATAGTTATAAAAAGCTTAAGACTTGGGTGGACCAATGGGAGAAAACGGAGCTTTCGGCTCTTAGCTACCTTTCTAAATACCAGTTTGAAAATTACCTATTAGATTCAGATATATCCGTTCAGAAAATAGTGCAAATACTAGAATCTGACTTTGATTCCATGTGCGATATGGATCAGATATATGAGAGTATGAATAGTAGTGAACGTTCGGTGATGGCTCGCCTGAGTGCGTTTTTAGAACAACAACCTCATTTAAATACTGAAGAATTATTAAGTGTTTTTATGAATAGTATTCATCTGGCCTGGATCAATGCTATTGAATCGGAATATCCGGTACTCCGTTCCGTTTCGTCCTCTAAAATGATTCACTGGGAAAATGAATTACAGGAAGCCATTCAAAAGCGTCAAATACTAAGTATAGATATTGTAGGGATCCGAATGAGGGAGCGTACTTATGAAGAGGTAGAAACGAATCGATTGGGTAACCGGGTTTCTTATCGGGAAGTGGATCATCAGGTCTCAAAGAAACGTAAAATCTGGCCTATTCGTCAGTTGATGGAATCCTATTCAGACGATATTTTTAACTTAATTCCTTGTTGGCTAGCATCACCAGAGTCGGTATCGGCCATTTTTCCGCTATCTGAGGATTTATTTGATTTGGTGATTTTCGATGAAGCGTCGCAATGTTATGCAGAGTATGGTATTCCCGCTTCTGTAAGAGCTAAGCAGATCGTGGTTGCAGGTGATTCAAAACAGCTATCCCCAAGCGACTTGTATAAAGTTCGGTATGAGGAACAGGATGAACCAGACCATTTTGAACCTGCGCTAGAAGTTAATTCCTTATTGGATTTAGCAATCCAATCTTTATCTGCCATTCAGCTAACAGGGCATTACAGGAGTAAATCACTGGAGTTGATTGAATTCTCAAACCAGCACTTTTACAATCATTCTTTAAAGTTATTACCAGAATTCACACGTTTGAATCTAGGACAGCCTGGAATTGAATTTATCAAAACGGAAGGGATTTGGAAAAACAATGCCAATCTGGTCGAGGTGGAAACAATTGTAACCCTGTTGAAAGGTTATCATGAAACGAATGTAAGCGTGGGAATTGTTACCTTTAATTACTTCCAGCAGCAGGCTATTGAAGACCGGTTGGAAGGTATTGAATTGAATATAAAGGAGTTGTTTGTAAAGAATATTGAGAATGTTCAAGGAGATGAACGAGAAGTTATTATTTTTTCCATGGGGTATGCACCCGACGAAAAAGGGAAAATTAGTATGCAGTTTGGCAGCCTGAATGCACAAGGAGGGGAGAATAGGCTCAACGTTGCAATTACACGTGCTAAAGAAAAAATATACTTCGTAACCAGTCTTTTCCCAGAGCAGCTACAAGTGGAAGGTGCTGCCAATATGGGACCAAAGTTGTTGAAGGATTACATGGTATATGCCCAAAAGGTGAGTTCCGGTGCGTTTATGACTAAGCCAGTGATGGATGTAAAGTACAAGAAGAGTGCTCTGTTAAAATCTAGGTTACTATTTACGAATCCTAAATATTGCATAGAACTCCCATTTGGAGATATTACTGTAAAAAATGGAGCTATTTTCGAAGGTTTGGTATTGACTGATGATGATCAGTACTATGGCAGTAATACAGCCAAGGAACCACATGCCTATTTACCGATTCTGTTAAAAAATAAAAATTGGCCCTATACCCGGATTTTTAGTCGTGAGTATTGGGCCAAAAGTAGAAATCTTAAAGATTAAAGTTCCTTAATTCGGATGTTGCGAAAAGAAACCTTGTTGCCATGATCTTGCAAGGCGATTTTTCCTTTTTGAGGGACGCCAAAGCCATCCCATTTTTTGAACTTGCTATCGGCTACCAATTTCTCCCATTCTGGACCCACAGTAGGGAAGGAAACTATTTTTTTGCCGTTTAACCAGCTTTCGCCTTTGCCTTTTTTAATTACAATTTTGGCTTTATTCCATTGTCCAGCAGGCTTTACTACTGTAAAGTCAGATGCTGGTATCAAATCATATAGTGATCCAGCCTTATGATTACCATTTTTACCGGCTTTTGAATCGGAGTGTCTTTCATCATCCAGAATCTGGATTTCTGGGCCGGTGGAGTAGGGAGCACCATATTTTGGTTCTTCCAAAACATGGAATATGATACCACTATTTCCTCCTTCACTTATTTTCCATTCTAATTCCAAAATGAAATCGCCATATTCTTTATCAGTAACCAGATCCTTAGCTCCTTTTTCGGCCAGTACCACGGCACCATCTTCTATTTTCCACTGCGGTAAAACCGTGCTTTCTTTCCAGCTGTGCCATCCATCCAAATTTTTTCCGTCAAATAGGGTTACCCATTTTCCTTTTTGAGCCATTACGGAAGTATTCGATAAAGACAAGGCGAAAATTGAAGCCAGAGCAGCTTTTCCTAAGGAACGCCAATTAATTAATTTCATATTTAAAATGTTAAAAGTTTCGAGCACAATATTAATTACTTTTAGGCTTTAATAAGTTAATAATTGGTTAAAGTTTACATATTAAACCGTTTTATCATACCTATTTTATCATGTCGACCATATTTTCAAAAATAGTGAGAGGAGAAATTCCAAGTTATAAAATTGCTGAAAACGATGAGTTTTTTGCTTTCTTGGATGTTTTTCCAATAGCTAAAGGGCACACCCTAGTGATTCCTAAAAAGGAAGTGGATTATATCTTTGATCTGGATGACGAACTGTATACTCGCTTGTTACTTTTCGCCAAGAGTATTGTACCAGCACTCGAAAAAGTGGTTCCTTGTGAACGAATTGGTATGAGTGTCTTTGGGTTAGAAGTACCACATGCACATATTCATTTGATACCGCTCAAAAGTATGGCGGATGCTGATTTTAGTAAGAAAATAAAGACTAGCAAGGAAGAATTACAAGACCTTGCTACAAAAATTAGTGATGCACTTATTTGATAGAAAAGTTTTTACGAAGACCCAGCGAATAGCCAACGGTATTCGAATATAATTGCCCATTATCAAGGGCCACAGAACCTTTTAGAATACTTCCTCCAAACCAGCTTATTCTGGTTTGGAGACCTAAAATTCCCGAAAATTGTTTAGGCGTAGTTTCAAAGGGAAGATTGTAAGTGCCTGCATTACTGGAATAGGAAACTTTGGTATACCAATCCACGGTTCTGAACATAGTACCACTTAGGCCTAAATGGATTACCGATACGCGATTGTTACTGGTGAAGAAATCGGCATAGGTAGGCCAATTGGCCTGGGTATCCGAAGTGGGTGGAATAAAAGGGGTGCCAATGGTACGGTCATAATAGGACCAGCCATCACGAACCTGTGCATTATTAAAATAATCATCCTTCCCACGGTTTTTACCTTCTGTCCAAATGGCCGTTGGGCCACCTTGGCTTTTAGTGTATAAAAATTCAAATACAAACTGATTAATTTCAAATGCACCCCCATAATGGTTTTTCTTTTTAATCCTTATTCCATTTAAGCCATCACCAATATTATTAAGCCAAATTAATGAACCATCGTCGTAAAGGCTTTGGCGATAAGCGAAAACGGTAAAGCCATAGGTGTCTATTTCAAATGCAAGATCGATGGATCCTAAATGGTTTCCTACTCGTCCGGTACTATCAAAAACGGTTGGTGTTTTGGTATGGGCTTTGCCAAAAATTACATTTAAATAATTTTTAAATCCATTAGGCATTTGCCCGTCCAAGGTGTTATAAGGAGTTTTACCGCCCCATTCTACCTGATGGTTGAAACCACCATACACTCTAAATCTAGATCCTGCTTTCCCCAGTCTCAGGTAAAGTGCTTTTTGGTGCATTTTTAGCTCTGTAGTTACAGGACGATTTTTATCCAAAAAACCATCGGAATAGAAACCATTAAAGGAAAGCCATCCTTTTGTAAAAGGTACTGATACAAAGTCCGTGGTGCCAATTTGAAACTTAGGTATAGGTAGGGCGTTGGTCGACCATGCGTAGGAGCCAGTACCAAGCGTAGAATCCGCTAAACCAACCCATTGCTTTTTTCGGCCCACGAATATTTCCCAATTTCTGAATTTGATGGAGCCATTTAGTTGAGGGAGCAAGAGTTCTGATGCGGAGTTTAGGTTGCCCACAACTTCTGCACCTATTCCAAGTGAAAACCCCTTTTTTTGAGTACTGCCTTTTGTTAATTTCCAATGTTTTTCAATTCCCGAACGAATTGTTCCGGTCGGACTCTGTTTGGAAACAGTTCCGAATTTATTTGCTTGCAACCAAAATGGAGTTCTTTCAATTGTACTTCCCAATCCAGAAACCTCAATGTACGTACTACTGCTGTCGGCGGGGTTGTTGTTGAAATCTTGTGAAAAACTAAAAGTGGTGGTTGATGAAATAAATAATATAACTAGTGAATTTTTTAGTGAGAGGATCATAAATTAGTTAATGGTAGACTAAATGTGATAAGTGCTCGAGGTTTGGGTTACGGTCATTTAAAATTTATTTTTGTGCCTTGGTAGGTTTAATCAAGAAATCCTTTCTTGCTGATCCCGATTAAAGCACCATTACTGTTTGGGTACAATCCTCCAATATCAGAAGAAATTATCAAAAATGTACTAAAACCTCCTAGCGTCTCTAACATTTTCTCTACTTTTAGGTAGATGGAGGCCTGTGATTTTTTACTTTCAAAAGGTGCGATATAGGTACCTAAATTATGGGAATACGTTGATTTAACTGTAAAGAAAAGTTGTTCCATGGTGAAATGTGCTCCCAAATGAAAACCCTCAATTCGGTTATTGTTGCTAAATTGGGAGTTATTACGTGGTAAATCGGGATTTGTACTACTCTGAGAGGGTATCATAGGACTGCCTATATTTTTTCCGAGATATGACCATCCGTTTTGATAAATATATCCATTGTAATAATTCCCCAAATTGTCAACAATACTTACTTGGTTATTAAAGCTATTTCGTTGATTTTTTGATGAAATAAATTCAAATAGAAGGGTCGAAAACCGAAACTTTTTATCTTGGAGTGTGTTATTTTTATTTTTTAGAGACACTCCGATGAGTCCATCCTGAAAATTCCGAACCTTAAATAATGAGCCATTGTCAAAGAGACTTTGTTTGTACACCAACATGGACCAGTTTGTTAGGGGGATGGAGATTCCCACATCATAGGAACCAAAGTGATTGCCAATAAGCTTGCCGTCGCGTTTTTGGCCAAATACTATTTTACGGTATACTGGGAGTGGTGAATCTTTATAAATTGGAAAAATTTCGGCTTCCCCTCCCCATATTACCTGATGGTTTATTCCCGTCCATAACCTAAGGTTGTTACTGGGGTTTCCCCATTTAAGATAAAGCGTTTTTTGATGCAGATATGTCCGATGAACCATTTGGGCCGGGCCGATAAGTAGGTCGGACCCTCGAAGCATACTCTCAGAGTAGGAGGCCTTAAAGGATAGGAACTGGTTGGTACCCGGTATCGTAACATATTCTCGGCTACTTAATTGGATTCCTGGGCTCGATCTTGCATTTTGAGATACGGTCATTGAGCCCATTGACAGTGTACTATCTAAAATACCTGTCCTTCTATTTCTCTGACCAATGGCCAGTTCCAGTTTTTTGTAACTTAATGCTAAGTAAGCATTGGACAAGAATATGGCTGTTTTCTGCATTTGATTAGTGATCAGTTCTACTTGCCCCGACCATTGTATTTGCCTTGGATTATGGGGATGGTATATCTTAGAAACGCCCCATTTTCCGGATATAAAATTGCCATTATCTGGAATGGTGCCATTTTGATTGCTTTGCATCCAAAATGGAGTTGTACCACTAGCAGCAGCTACACTTATTTCGGCAGTATAGGTTACAGTTGAATCCTGTGCAAAAAGTGGGAAACTAAAAAATAACGAAAAAATAAAACAATAGAAACGCATTGAAAACACAGAATTTGGTCTGAGGCCCTAAATTAAGAATAATCCTAGTGTAAACTGTATTTAGTTCATGAATCCGGATCGGGTGAATCCAATTGTAAACGCACGGTTTTGACTGTATAATTTTCCGAAGTCACCAGCAAATGAGAAGGTAAGTTTGCTTTTAGCCTTGGCTCCTAACTTATGATCTACCTTTAAGAAAAGACTGGTCTGATAAATTTTTTCTTCAAAAGTAGTCCCAAATGTTCCTTCATTTTGTGAAAATGTACTTTTCAATGTAAAGTCTATTCTTCTTAATGACCCAGCAAGACCCAGATGAACCGCTGCGATTCGATTGTTATTCGTAAAGTCGCTATTGGAACTCGCGAGGTTTGAATCAAGGTATCTTTTGGAGTCAATCATCGGGGTGCCTAGTCCTCTTCCACGATACGACCACCCCTGAGGGTAAACATAATGGTTAAAATAGTTATCCCTACCAAAAATACCTTTGTCAAAGTCAAAAACAGAACCGCCTTGATTTTTAGTATATAAAAATTCTAGTAAAAGGGATTTTACCTCGAACGTGTTTTTATTGGAGTTTTGGTGTTTACGGCTTATCCGCAACCCATTGAGCCCATCAGCTATATTAGAGAGATTAGCCAAAGAGCCGTCTTCATATATACTTTGTCGGTACATGAAAAAATTCCATTTTTTACCCTTAACAATCATCCCTAGGTCTATACTACCAAAATGATTTCCAACACGGCTATAAGCCCAGGGTTTTCCTATGACTACATATTTATAGGCCAGCCAGGGGTCAAGTCCCCCGGTAAATATTTTATTTTCTCCGCCCCAGATGGCCTGATGATTAAACCCCCCGTATAAATTCAACGTATTATTTCTGCCCCCCAGTTTAATATAAAGCGATTTTTGATGCATATATATGTTTGGGACATAATCAACCCTTCCGTAGGCTACTGCCGCCCCCCCTAATAGGCCGTCGGAATAGTTGAATTTGAAAGAGAGAAAATCATGACCGGGTATCAGATTGATGTAGTGCGGAGTCGAGAGCTCAATTTTGGGATAGGGTCGGAAGTTTTGTGACATGGCCACACTTCCCATAGAAAGAGTGCTATCTCCAAGTCCCATTATGGTAGGGCGGTTTCCTACGCTTAGTTCAACTGGACCCACTAAAACAGCTCCATACAAATCGGTGAAGAAAACGTCTGTTTTTCGAGTTAAATTAGTAACCAAGTTAATTCCCGCAGCCCATTTTACAAATCTTGGGTTGTGGGGATGATAGATTTTATGAATTCCCCAGCTTCCCGAAAGAAAGGAGCCTTCATCGGGAGTGCTTCCATTGGAATTGGCACGCAGCCAAAATGGTGTTTGATTATTACTAGAAATAGAACCTCTTAAATCAATGGAATAAATGAAGGTTGAATCCTGTGCAATAAGCAAGCCATGAAGGAGAAAACTGAATAAGAAGATTAGAACAATGCGGTTTGACATTGACAATTAATAGGTTAGAATGTTAAAAATGACTATCTACCTTTTCTTGCTAATATGATCACTGTAGTCATGATTATTATTCTCAATTCAAGAGCAATACTCCAATTTTTGATATAATATAAATCGTACATTAATTTATGACGTGCATCTCGCACTCCTGCACCATAAGGGTACATAATTTGCGCATAACCTGTTATTCCGGGTTTTACATTGTGCCGTATATTATAATACGGGATGGTTTCTTCAAAGGATTCTGTGAATTCAGGCCGTTCTGGCCTGGGGCCTATTAAGGAAATATCTCTTCGAAAAATATTAATTAGTTGAGGTAGTTCGTCTATTCGTGTAGCTCGCATAAATGCACCATATGGAAATACTCTTTTGTCATTTTTTCGCGAAAATATGGCACCATTTGCTTCTGCATCTAAGCCCATAGATCGGAATTTGATGCAGTTGAACAAGGTATTTTTCATACCTACTCGGGACTGGTAAAAAAAAGCAGGTCCAGGGGATTGAAGCTTTATACGAAAGTAACTGACAAGCCAGAATGGTAAACTGAAAAACATTAGAAAGAAAGATATAAAAATATCAATCACCTTTTTTGGATATTTTATTCTTCGCTTAAAATTTAATGACTCTTCTATATTTGGATTGGTGTACTCAAACTTTTCGGGGATATAAACCTTTTTAAGCTCGTTTTCACAAAAATCGTAAATCGTTGTGATAGTCACGGTTTTGTTATTACGAGCTGCCAATTCATAAATAACCTGGTGTTGGTGGTCGTATTGTGGGTTAATAACAATCCGAATCCGACTATAGAGACTAATTAACGGAGCAACCGTTTTATTTAATAAATAAAAGTCATCTGTAGATTGCGGTATCAAGATCACTTCTTTAAACTTCATCTGAAGCCTAGAAATATCTCTTTTTTGTAAAAAATAGTCAAAGCTAGTGATGATTAAAACTTCCTTGCAGGAGGGGTTTTTTCCTTTTAGCTTATGAATCTGCGTTCTAGTGGAGGTAAGGTTTCTATTCATGTGTGTGGTACGGTATTTTAAAGCTATGACAAGATAAGGAAATTTTAACTTAAATTTTAATTATCATAAACTGACTAATATTTAATATTTTTTTTAGATAAGTTATAGCTGTTTGTCCATTATAATTTACTTAAATTAGTAAAAAAATAATTCTAACTCCTATCATGTACCGTTAAAATTGTTTTATTTTTTGCAACAACCTCTTCGTCCAAAAAGAGTATGTAAGCTTGGCATTGTATTTTTTCCAAATCTTTATTATTTCTTGGTTCCCCTTTACTATATTTTTAAGAGAAGCATTAGATTTACCACCTAAACGCATTCTTACGAAGACTTGTGAAATATGTTCGGATTTTCTGTTTTCAATTTTCAATAACCTATACATTAAATCATAATCTGCTGCTATGCTAAAACTGGTATCAAAACCTTCATTTTCAAGCAAAATACTTCGCTTTACAAAAAACGATGGGTGTGGTGGAACCTGGCCATCTTCAAAAAAGGTAGTATAATACGGTTTCGATTTCCAGGTACGAACCTTTTTTTCGAGGTCATCTGCTGCAACATAAATCAAATCACCATACACAATATCCAAAGATGGATCCTGTTTGAACGCCTCCTGAACGGTAGCCAGTATATTTTCATTTTCGTAAATATCATCCGAATTTAGAAATCCAATGATATCCCCAGTAACTAAATTTATTCCTTTATTCATCGCATCATAAATGCCATGATCTGGTTCCGAGAGATGTTTTAAAGAATGAGCGTATCTGCAAATTATGCTTTTGGTTTTATCATTTGAATTACCATCGACGATTAAATATTCAAGAGGAGCTATTTTTTGTTTTAAAACGGATTGGATACAGGATTCAATTGTCTTTTCACCATTGTAAACTACTGTAATAATAGAAATAGAACTCAT